>JBHIDS010000218.1:0-3050 GCA_046760205.1 Candidatus Methanofastidiosia archaeon | reverse complement strand
TACATGCTATGTGAAAACCTCCAATTCCCTTTATCGCAACTATTTTTGAAGAATCCAGAAATTTTGCTGCAGCTTTTACAGCTTTAACACCTTTTTCCAATTCTATTTTTTCTTGATACAGAGAATAAGTTGGGCCACAACTTGGACAGCATATTGGCTGGGCATGGTAGCGCCTGTTCATGGGATTTGTGTATTCTTCTTCACAAAAATCACACATCAAAAATTCTTTCATTGATGTCAGGGGTCTGTCATAGGGCAAATCCCAGAATATGGAGAACCTTGGACCACAATTTGTACAATTTATAAAGGGATACATGTATCTCTCATCCCCTTCATCAAACATTTCTGAAACACAATCATCACAAACTCCAATGTCTGGAGGTATTACAGAAACTCCTTCCATCTTCCCCCTCTTTGAACTCTTCAAAATCTTAAAATCTGTAAATTGAGATGAATTAATATACTTTTTTTTTACTCTATCAATTCTTGAGATTGGTGGTTTTTTTTCCTCTAAATCTATTAAAAATTTATTTATTGAGTCTTTTTTTCCTTGAACAACTATTTCAACTCCAGCATCCCCTAAATTCTTAACATAACCCCCCAAACCATGTTTTTTTGCAACTCTGTAAACAAAGGGACGAAAACCAACGCCCTGTACAACACCTTCAACCAAAACCTTTAACTGCATAAAATCAGTTGATGAATAACTTTAAAAAACTATTCCCCAAAAAAATACATGCATGAAGTTTTAATTGCAAAAGATGTTTTTGAAACTGTTCAAGGCATTGCAAGGGAAAAAAATGCAAAGATAAAAAAAATTGTGTTGGAAATTGGTGAACTTTCCCTTGTCAACCCAGAACAGCTAAAATTTTGGATAGAAATTTACTTTGAAAAACCTATTTTAATGGAGATAAAAAATATTAAAGGTAAAATTGAATGTCTTGATTGTGATTACAAGGGAGAGATTTCAAAGGTTTTGGATAATGTTTTCCATTATTCAATTCCAATTCTCTATTGCAAAAAATGTGGAGGAAATAATGTTAGGATTTTGGAGGGAAAAGATTTAAGAATAAGAAATGTTGAATTGGAGATTGAGAGACATGAAAAAGAAGGAAAAGATTTTGATAAGTGTTGAAAAAAGCCTTTTAGATTCAAAAAGGGAGGTTAGTTTGAAAATCAACAAAAAACTTCGTTCCCGTAACATAAAATCCTTTGATGTAATGGGTTCTGTTGGGGCTGGAAAAACTACTTTGATAAAGAGGATTGTTGAAAGTCTCAACAATAGAGTTGGGGTAATTGCTGCAGACTTGACAACAACAATAGACAAGGAGAGAATTGAGGAGAGTGGAGCCAAGGTAGTACAGATAAACACTGTGAAAATGTGTCACTTGGATGGAAATTTAATTCTTGAAAATCTTGAAAACTTCAAGGATGTTGATGTTTTGTTGATAGAAAATGTTGGAAATTTGATTTGTCCTGCAGAGTTCCCTTTGGGATGTGACAAGAGAATTGTTGTGATTTCAGTAACAGAAGGACCTTACACTGTAAAAAAGCATCCCTACACTATAATTGGTGTAGATGTTGTTGTAAATAAGATTGATTTGGCTCAAAGAATGGAAGTTTTTCCAGAAGAGTTGAAGAAAGATGTTTTAATGATAAATCCAAAGGCTAAGGTTTTTTTAACAAATGCAAAAAATGGGGATGGGGTCGATGAATTGGTAAGTTATTTAATGGGGTGAAGAAATGTGTTTAGCTGTTCCTGCAAAGGTTTTGGAAATTGAAGAAAATAAGGGAATTGTGGATTTTGGGGGGGTGAGGCAGAAGGTTAGGTTTGATTTGGTGTCAAATGTCAAAAAAGGTGATTATGTTTTGATTCATGTTGGTTTTGCAATTGAGAAACTCTCAAAGGAAGAGGCAGAAGAAACTTTAGAACTTTTGAGGGAGATTGAGGAGTATGCTTACAGAGGAGATTAAAAGAATTGCAAAAAATCTTTCGAAAGTTAAATTGATGCATGTGTGTGGAACTCATGAACAGGAGATAACAAGGCATGGTTTGAGACACTTGCTTCCAAAAAATGTTGAGGTTGTTGCAGGGCCAGGTTGTCCAGTCTGTGTTACTCCAAAAATAGACATTGATAAAATTATTTATCTTGCCTTAAATGGTGTTACTGTTACCACCTATGGAGACATGTTCAATGTTCCATCAAATAAATCAAGTTTAAGGGATGCAAAGTCTCTTGGAGCTGATGTTAGAATTGTTTACAGCATAAACAATGCAATAGATATTGCCTTAAGGGAAAGGAAAAAAAAGATAGTTCACTTTGGAATTGGTTTTGAAACAACAGCACCAACAACTTCTGTTTCCCTCATGAATGCTCCTGAGAATTTTTTTATTTACTCTTCCCATAGATTGATTCCTCCAGCCCTTTTGTTTTTGTTAAAGCAGGGAACAGAGATTTCAGGTCTCATAGAACCAGGTCATGTCTCTGTCATTATTGGGGCAAAGGCTTACGAATCAATATCTGAAAAATTTGGAGTGCCTCAGGTTGTGACAGGTTTTGGAGCAATGGATATTTTGGAGGGAATTTTAATGCTTTTAAAACAAATTTCAGAGGGTAGGGGGGAAGTTGAAAATCAGTACAGGAGGGCTGTTAGGTGGGATGGAAACAAAATAGCACAGAACATGATGAAGAAAACCTTTGAGGTTACAGATGCTGAATGGAGGGGTTTGGGTGTTATTCCTGAAAGTGGATTGGAGATTAAAGATGAGTTTTCAAACCACGATGCAAAGAAGAACTTTGACTTTTCAGGTTTTGAATACATTGATACGAGGGATAAAGGATGCAGATGTGGAGAAGTTTTGAGGGGCTTGATTAAGGCTTGGGACTGTCCCTTGTTTGCAAAGGTTTGCACTCCAGAAAATCCTGTAGGTCCCTGCATGATTTCAAGGGAGGGGAGTTGTAACATAAGGTATAAGTATGGGGAGAATTGGGAAAAGTAGCGGGAACAAATTATTTAAATGTGAGGTTAAGAAAATAAGATTAGGATTG
>JBHIDS010000217.1:0-3077 GCA_046760205.1 Candidatus Methanofastidiosia archaeon | reverse complement strand
TCATCTCCATCCAGCTGAGCTTTGGTGGAGATTGCAGAGGCATCTGACCCTGCATTTGGTTCTGTTAGACAGAAGGAAGCAAGGTTTGGTCCTTTACAGAGCTTTTCAAGATGTTCTCTTTTTTGTTCCTCTGTCCCTGCTATCAAAATTGGGGTTGTTGCCAAATTGTTTGCCGCAAGGGTTGTGGTGACACCAGCACAGGCAGCTGCAAGCTCTTCCATTAAGATACAGTTCTCAACCGAGGAGAGTCCTCCACCACCATACTCTTGAGGTATCATGGTGTTCATCAATCCAACTTTGAAGGCTTTCTTTACAATATCCTTTGGAAACTCACCTGTTCTATCAAGCTCTTGAGCCACAGGTTTTATCTCTTTCTCTCCAAATCTCAATGCCATCTCTCTGAGCATCTTCATTTCATCAGTTAGTTCAAAATCTATCATCACACCACCTGATTCCAAAAAGCTTAAAGAATTTTTAAAGCTTTGGGTTTGCATGGCAGGGGTTTTGCGGTGAGGAAGATAAAGAAACCTTTTTTCCAGACTTTGAAATCACTTAGCCAAAAACCTTATAATGAATTAGCTGAGATAAACAAAGAATCATGTTAGAAGGATGTGCGAACATGAGTTTGGATATGAATGGGTCAAGCGAAATTCATTTGAATTCGCCCTGAAGAGATGATAACATGTGGCTTAAAACATTAGAAATAAAAAACTTCAAGTCAATAGAGGATTTGACTATAAACCTCACTCCTGGTATAAATGTAATATTTGGTGAAAACGGTACAGGCAAAACAAACATTGTAAAAGCCATTTTAAAACTTTTAGGCCCTACATACCCAGGTCCTAAATCATTTCAAAAGGAAGATTATTTTTGTCTTGATGAGTCTAAAGACATATTTATTCAACTTATCTTTTCTGAAAATGGGGAAGAAAGGATGTTAAGATGGGATAAAGATTCAAGAGATAAACAGAGGTTGATTCTAAATCTTGACGAGTATATAAATGATCTCCAAAGAGATAAGGTTTATATATTTGCAGTTGTATTGATATTCGTGAAAGATCGGGAAAATACCCTGGCTTTCATTGGAATGAGCCTTGGAATGTTGTTATTAAGCCTACTTATCGTTGAGAGTAGCAAAGATGTTCAAGTGTAAGCTAAGTTTATCTCAAATAGCACTGATTTTTTCTGTATCCTTTACCTACTTCTTTCTTATGTCTGGATTTTCAAAAGAGTTCTTGTTTAGAGCATTTATGCAAACTAGGTTTTCAATGATACTGAAATCAAAGATTGGTGGTGTTCTTTTAGGTTCACTTCTGTATGGTTTGTTACATATTCCGAATATTATGCAGTTGTATCCTTTAACAACAGTGGCTGAGGCTTTTTGCAGGGTATTTTTCGTGCGAACTTTTATGGGTATTATCTTCGGAGTGCTTTGGGAAAGGACACGAAGCTTGATCCCCTGTATTTTTGAATATTCTGGTGTGAATGATTTGAATAATTTAGGCTGGATAATCTCAAAACTTGGGCTTTGAGCTTACCCAAATTGTTCTATCAGACAGTGCTACCCCTGATATCCCAAAGGCTCGAGGGAAGACGGGAACTTATCCTTTTTGTTTGTTTTCTTGGCGAAAAGCCCACACTCCCATTGCAAGACCTGCCACGATAAGTGCTATTCCTCCCACTTCCAGGTAAAGAATCCACGCCTTAGTTTCCCTTATAGATGATCTAGCATCAAGCAAATCTTCTGAAAAATCAACGATTTTATCAAAATTTTCATCCACATCGTAAAGCAACTGACCGAATTGCCCCATACCAAAGGCTTCCAAAGCTTGTCTCAAGCGAGAATTGGTTTTGTAGATTTCTACCGTCTGATCAATCAGGTTCTGAATAGTCTGAAAGCCATAGGAATGGGTGAAATCATAGAAATCATCTATTCCTTCGTTGTATTTTTTGAGAGTTTCATCGAATTCACTGGTTAGATTGCTGAAAACTAATGCACAAACCAACAAACCAACACCAATACCCAAAATCAATCCACCGATGAACCGTTTCATACATTCCTTTAGGGCTTTCTGCTTAAATGTGTTTCTGGCATTGATCTAACCTTAAGAAAGTCGCAGTTTTTAGTGAAGATCATCATATAATTCTTTATTGATCAGGAGAAAATCATGATTAAAGTGAGTTAAACTTAATTAAATCATAATTTAACTCCAAAGCCCTTTTTCCCAAAACCTTTATATAAAATGACTTTTAAATATCCTTTGGTGATGGAATGAAAATCGTCGAGGATGCCCTAAAGCGCAAGGTAAAGGAGTACCAGGTGAGACTTCTCATCTCAAGAGAAGACATTGGGTGTGTATTTGACTTGAGAGAGAGCGATGTAGAGGTAAAGACTTATGATGCAGAGCATGGAGTCTATGTAGAAGTTAAGGGCAAGGCTGAAGATGTCATAAAAGCAGAGAACCATTTGGTGGATACCATCTTGAGAAAACATAGATTAGAACAGAGAAGAAGGGAAATGGCTGAAACTTAAATGAATTTGGTTACTTCTTTTTCTTCCTCCTCATCCTCTTCTTTATGTGTTTCCATCTCATTCTACCTTTCTTTTTCCATTTTCTCGGTTTTTTTCCCATTGTAATCACCAAAGATTCTTGAGGAGAAGGTTTATAAAGTTTTTGATTTAGAGAGGGCATGCGACCTTTAAGGGATTTGCCTCTTCTCATTTTCAACAAAACCTTGATTGCAGCAGACCTTCATCTTGGCATTGAGTACGAGTTCCTTTCAAAAGGTATAAATCTTTACAGTATGAACTTAAGGTTAAAAGAGGAAATTGAGAAGGTTATAGAGGAAGAGGATGTTTCAAGAATAATTTTTTTGGGAGATTTGAAGCACAACGTTCCAAGACCTGTTGGTTTTGAGGCAAGAGAGCTTTCTGAGTTTTTGGATTTTGGAGTCGATGTAGTGGTGGTGAAGGGAAATCACGATGGAGGAATAGAGCTCTTCTGTGATGATGTGGTTTCAGAGCTCGTCATTGAAGATGTACTCCTCACCCACGGCCACAGAAAGATTGAGCTTTT
>JBHIDS010000216.1:0-3109 GCA_046760205.1 Candidatus Methanofastidiosia archaeon | reverse complement strand
GCTTATGGGTTATTCATAAAATTAGGCATTGGGGTGAATTTTTAAACACCCTCTTGAAAGTTATGATATTGAAAAATTGGATGATGCAAGGAAAATATTTAGAAAATATACTTTTGACAAGGCAATAGATTCAACAAATTCTCTTGATAATTTTGTTAGAAGATTAGGGGAATTGGAACTCAAAAGTATTGAAGGGATTCCTGAGAAAGAGGAAAAAGAATTATTAGAAATTATAAAACTTCTACAAGATTTGGATAGTTATGTTACAGGAAGAATTGAAGAAAGAGAATTTGGAAGACAAGCACAAATATATTCAACTAAAGAAGAATTTAGAGAAATAATTAGAGAAGAATTAAGAGAACCAACAAAAACAATAACAACTCATGTTGACAGAAAAATAGAAGAAGTCAAAACTGAAGTCATAACCGAAGTCCACCTATCAACAGATAAAATAATTTTTCAAATTCAAGAAAAACATCAAGACCTTTTGGATAAAATTGAGGAATTAAATGAATCTCAATTTGAAAAACTAAGAGAATTGATTTTTGAAGAAGTTGAAAATGAAATTGAAAAGACAGAAAATGAAAAACAGAGAAAAGAAAAAAGAAGTAGATTTAATACTTTCAAAAAACCTGTCAGGGCTGTTGTAGATGCTACACAATTTATTGCAAGTGTGATAGAAATTTATTCTTTCGTAAAGACTGGCCAAGCTGAGCAAGCTTTTGATAACGCAATCTTTATGATAAGAAGATGTTTAGAAAAAGTCAAATAACTCAGTACTCCCCCAACGTCCCTTCCCTTCTAACCTTGCGATCTACGATGTTGAAGATGAAGAGTCCAAAGCCAATCCAGAGGATTGCAAGTAAAATCATTCGAGAGAAAATCTCAAAGATGGAAAATCCTATGACCTCTCCCATGAGATAGTGGCGAATTCCGAGGATTCCATAGGTGGTGGGAAAGGCGGTGGAGAGCTTCTGAAGAAATGTGGGAAGAACTGCGAGGGGATATGCAATGGGAGTTACGATTGTTATTACGGAGTGCAGAATCTCAGAGACTATCCAGCCCTCTTTGAAGATCAAAGTGAGGGCAGAAACCATTATTCCAAGCCCATAGAGAGCAAGCATCATCACAGCAACGATCAAAAGAGAGGGAAGCAATCCAGAAATCTTGAGGTACAGCCCAAATATTCCATATATGAGGATGATCTGAAACCCTATTATGAGGCTTTGATGGAAGGTGGAGTGAAAAGCCATCCCTAAAACGTAAACCCATCTTGGAACTGGAGCAACGAAAATGCTCTCCAAGGTTCCATAAAACTGTTCTTTTCTGAGAGCATAGCCCATGCCCCAAACTGCGGTGTTCAAAAATCCCATGAAGAGATATCCAATGACGGTGTAGGTGATCATGTCCCCAGTTCCTGTGAGCTTTAAGAGGTTCTCTGAAAATCTACCTCCAGTGATGGCTATTCCATAGAGGAGAAAGGGAAGCACATAGATTAGAGGCTCAAGCATGCCTCTTACAAAGTCCACTCTGTATGAGAGCTCTATCCTCCACTCCTTCACATTCTCAGCGTTCACCGCTCTCGCATAGTGAGAAAAGGTTTCTAACATCTTTTCACCTAATAGTGTGAGACTATCCCACTCATTCTGGCTCTCCTCTCGATGAAGTGAAAGGTTAAATACCCAAAGACTATGAGGAAGATATCCATGAAAGCCAGGATCACCACATTCTTCCAGAGATTGAAAACGCTCTCGTTCAAGAGCATGATTCCTCTCACAACGATTAAGGCATAGGTTATTGGGATTATCAAAGATACCATTTTCGTTATTGGATTTATGTCGGTTGGGTACCTCACTGGAGAGAAGAGGTAAAAGAGATTCTCAATGGTGTGGATGAGAGATCTCGTTTCCTTTATCTGTAGAGTTAAACCTGCAAGCCCTATGGCCATACCATAGAGCCCCAATATTAAAAGTATGAGAACCAGAAGAATTGGAAGAACTTTCCCAAAGGTTATCTCAAGCCCAAAGAGGATGACAGAAATTACCGTTTGTGAGAGAGCAAAAAAGGTGGCAGTGAAACTCTCAGAGAGAGCCTTTCCCAAGAGAATCGAAATCTTCTTTGAGGGAGAGCCGAGAATATACTCTAAAGTTCCCCAGAAGGATTCTAACCTTAAAGAAGAGCTCATTCCATAGAGAGCTGACATGACGTAGGTGTTTAGGATTGCTCCTATCAAGACGTAAGGAATGAACTCTTGAGTTCCAGCATAGTTTGCAAAAGACTCTGAGTTCAATCCTCCCACCAGTGCCTCTCCCTGAAAGATGAAGGGCACAACCCAGAAGATTGGGAATACCACCCAAAACACTATTTCCACTGGATAGCAGAGTAGAATCTTTAGGTTCTTTACAATTTCCTCTCTTATCACATAGAGGTCATTTTTGAGCTCTTCCTCAAGCTCTGGGCTCATCCTGACCACCTCCCCTGAGCTTTGAACCTGTTAGATGGATGAAGACATCCTCCAACGTTGGCTTTGAAACCTTCACAGAGAGAATCTTCGCCTGCTTTCTAACTTCATCGATGACATCACTCATCACATCCTCTGTGTTCTCGGCTTGCAACCTCAAAACACATATCCCCTTCTCCTCTCTCGTGTAGAGGTTTGAGACTCCTTCAACCTTTCTCCAATCGTTTGAGAGAGCTCCAAGACACTCTAACTCCAAGACCTCCTCTTGAGGAATTGATTTTTTCAGGTTCTCTGGGGTGTCACAAGCCACGATTCTACCTTCGTTGATAAAGGCTATCCTGTCACATAGCTGGTCAGCTTCTTCCATGTAGTGGGTTGTAAGGAGGATGGTTTTTCCCTCTTTTTTATTGAGCTCTTCTTTTATGAACTTTCTCAGAAATCTTGAAAATGATGGATCCAGGCCCAGGGTTGGCTCGTCCAATAAAAGCACCTTTGGATCGTGAAGAATAGCCCTTGCGATAGAGACCTTCTGTCTCATTCCAGTAGAGAGCTTCTCTATCCTCTCATTTTTTCTGTCTGAAAGTTTCATGAGGTCTAAAAGTTCATCTATCCTCTGTTGAGCTTTTTTTGAGGGTATTCCATAGAGAG
>JBHIDS010000215.1:0-3210 GCA_046760205.1 Candidatus Methanofastidiosia archaeon | reverse complement strand
AGGAAATATCAGCTGTTGATGTGTGGAATACATGAATTATGTCCCAAAGCCGAAAAATGGATAAACTTTATATACAATAAGAAAGAATATAGATAGAGGTGCTTTGTGTGGTCATAAGAAAAAATATTTCTATAAGTTCGGAAGAAATGAAGAAGTTGGAGCCTCTTATTTTAAAAAATAAGGGAAATTTTAGCCTAACGATAAGGAAGATAATAATTTTTGCAAGTGCAGTTTATGAAAAGTATAAATCCTTGGATGTTCCAGAAGAAAAGGAAAAAAGTTTGGTAGATGAGTATATTGAAGAAAAAAGAGGAGTTTTAATACCTTATCCAATATTTATCTGGTTCTTATCAAATATTCAAGGTCTCTGTCCAGATGAGAGAGTTATAAAAGAGTTATATGAAAAAAAATTTGAAATTCAAGATTTAGGAAATTTTGAAAAGACTTTAAATGAGAAATGCAGAAGTTTTGGATTGGATTTAAGGTTTGATGTAGAACATGATGAAGAAAAGGATGAGATTTTTTTGAAGGCTTTTAGCAATGACAAACTCTTGAATGAGTATGGTTTAATTCTTGGAATGGCTCACATTTCTCAAATAGAAAATTACAAGATTGGAGAAATAGAGAGATTTGAGACCTACAACAAGACGAAATTGGTTAGATGTCTGAATAAAGAAGAGTTTTATGAATCAATGTTGAAAAATTTTGGCTATCTGCAAAATATTTTTGACTCTATACATAAAAATGAAGATTTTTGGAAGTCTTTCCTTGAAAGTTTTGATTTATTCAAGGATGAAATAATTTATATTCCAAAATTTTTGTTTGAGGATTTACTCGGTGGAGAATTCAAACCTCAATACTTTGTCGAATTTTTTGAACAAGTTTTTAAAAAAGAGTTGGGGGAGGTTCAACTTGAAGATTTTCTTGAGCAGTTTAGGAAAAGGTTTGAGGGAATGGGGCTTGTGAAAAAGATTGAGTACAACAGGGAGAGAATAGTTGTTTTTCATAAATACAGGAAAAAAAAGGCACTTGATAATTTAATGAGGGGAATAAAATACTTACTTGAGCAAGTTGGAATGAAGCCAGAGGTTCAAATTCTAAAGAACATGATGGTTTTTGAAGTTCCAAAAAAGGTTGAAGCTTCAAGGAAAAAACCAAGAATACTGATAGTCGAGGATGAACCAGACAGTTTAATACCTCTAAAGTATGCCTTGGAGACAGAATACGAAATTTTTGAGGCTTTGGATGGAAATGAGGCGTTAAAAAAAGTGGAAGAAGAAAAACCCCATTTAATAATTCTTGATATAATGCTTCCTAAAATGGATGGTTTTCAAGTTTGCAAAATTCTGAAATCAAAATCCGAAACAAGAGATATACCAATTATTATCCTGACAGCGAAAGAAAAGACCGAGGACAAAGTTTTGGGTCTTGAACTTGGAGCTGATGACTATGTTACAAAGCCCTTTGACTTGTTGGAGTTGAAGGCAAGGGTGAAGATGATTCTCAGAAGAAGCCATAGTTGGTGATTTTTTGAAATTTTTTGAAAATCTACGATTTTCAGAAATTCAAAAACCACAGGAGGTGGTTTTTTGAAATTTTTTGAGGATTTTGAAGAGGAGAGAAATTTGATTTTTGAGGATTTGAAAAAATACCTAAAATCTCTTGATTATCCCTTAGGCGAACTGGGGGTTGAATTCTTAGAGAATTTTTCAAAAACTTTGAAGGGGTTTGATACATTTTTGCTTTTTCCATACTGGATTTCAGATGAGTTTGATGTGGAAAACAAGAAATTGATAAACAGAAATCTTGCAAAGTCAAGTGTTTATGGTATTTCTTATTTTAGAATTCAAGACGATGTAATTGATGAGCCAGAAAAAATAGATCCAAATCTTTTATTACTGGCAAATGTGTTTGTTATCAAGACTGTAAAGCTTTATTTGGAATTGATACCAAGAAAAAGTGAGTTTTGGGTTCACTTTGAAAACATTGTAGAGGAATCTTCAAATGCGGCTCTTCTTGAGAAAATGAGGTATTCATTTGATAAAAAAGCTGATTTTAAAGACTTGAGTTACATGGGAAAAAAATTCTCCACCATGAAAATTCCATGTTTTGCCTATGTTTTTTTGGAGGATAGAGCCCTAGAAAGGCTAACCCCCTTTTCCAGGTTTATCGAAAAATTTGGAACAGCTCAACAAATATTCAACGACGCTGTTGGATGGAAGGATGATTTTGAACACAGGCAAATGACATATCCATTGTTTTTGGGTCTTGAAAAGTTAAAGGAGGAGGGAATCGTTGAAAGCTATCTTGATGCAACCTTGGAAGATTTAATGACCATCTATCTTATGACAGATATTCAAGAAAAAACCTTAGAACTTTCAAAAAGCTACTATGAAAAAGCTCTTTCCCATCTCGAAGACCTAAATGTTCCATATTTAAAGGAGTTTGTAAAATTCTCAATTCTTCGAACAAAGAAAGCTGTGGAAAATTTAAAGCTTGAAAAGGAAAACCTAATAAAATGATTCACATCATTTTCATATCATTTCACAAATACATTTATATGATTGTGAAAGCTATTTTTAATGGGATTTAATTATGGATTTGGAAAATATTGCTGGAGGACATGACAAAAACAAGATAAATCTTGAATTTTTGTTAAACCTTTTAAAGAAAAAAAAGTTTACAGGTTTTATATCTATAGAGAATGGAGAAGTTATCATGATGAATGGAAGAATATGTTATTCCCAGTACAAAAACCACTTTGGAGAAAATGCCTTGTACATTGTAAAGGAAAAAATTGCAACACCAAGAGAAGTTGTTGTGAAGAGAATGAAGATGGAAGAGGTTTTACTAAAGCTAAAATGGTTGGAGATTGTGAAAGAGTTGCCGATTTCTGATGGAATGGGAAGAAAAGAGATAATGGAAAGGTATGGGATTCAGGAACCTGACAGAGAGTATTGTAAAAGAATGCTTAAAAGAGAAAAGCTGCTCCATCTTTTAAAAAAAGAAGATGAGAAAAAAAGTTGACCACACCAAACCACAATTTTTCACAAATAACTTTTTATAGTTGTGATATTTATCTATAATGTGATTATTATGGAAAGGAAAGAATTTGAAAAGATTAAGGAGTATGTAAAAGAGAATAGGGAGATTTTGGAAAAGGTTGTTTTAATAGGACCTCCAATAGTTATTTACAGTTGGTATTAGGCA
>JBHIDS010000214.1:0-3216 GCA_046760205.1 Candidatus Methanofastidiosia archaeon | reverse complement strand
TCCTTGATAATGGCTCTGATATTTACAAAAACTGCAAACATTGGTGCAATGGGAATTAGCATAAAACCAGTTTTGAATCTTGGGGTTTTATTGAATGCCTTTTTTTTGACAATTTTGATTGGGACCCTTTCTGGAGCATACCCTGCCCATATTGCATCAAAGCTGAACATTGCAGAAGTTTTAAGAAATGAATAGGAGGTGATAGAATGAAAAAATATGTTATGGTGGTGCTTTTGCTGATCTTAATAGCACCTTTGAGGGCAGATGAACCTTTTAAAATTGCAGCCCAAGCCCCGCCCTATGTTAGACCTGGAGATGAGAATGTGAACATCTCAATAACGGTAAAGGTAGAGGACGAGAAAACCTATGAAGATGTGGAAGTGGAAATGATGCTTCCCGAGGTTTTCTCAATTTCTGAAGGAAAAGAGAGAAAATCTGAACTTGGAGACTTGAGTAAGGTGGATGAGATGAGAAGGCCTTTGGGGGTTGCAGTTTTTCAGATAGATGTTTTAGAGGATGCGAAGTATGGTGAGTATAAGATTGGAATTTTGGTGAGGCACAAAAAAGGGATATTTGAGGACTCATTCAAACTGAAGGTAATAGGAGACACTCTCGTTGGCATCTCAAAAGTCTCAAGAGACAAGGAAAACGTAGAATCTGGAGAGAAGTTCACACTCACCTTGTATGTTGAGAACATGGGCTCAAACTCTCTCGACTGGTTAAAGATTGTTCTTCAGCCGAATCCCTCAATCCCTCAAAACTTGGTTTCAGAGTTTGGAAAGATACCAGTGATAATTCCAATTTCAGAGGACTTAGAGAGGATCTTTCAAGACCTTGGAGCTGGAAGGGAAGTAAGGGCAGTGTTTGAGCTCTCTGTGGACAAGAACTCTTCCACCATGAACTATCCATTGAACGTTCTTCTGATCTATCAAGATGAGACAGACACCCTCTTTCAGGAAGTAAAGACCATAGGGATTTCTATTAAGGGAAGGGCAAACCTCGACCTTTCCAAGATGAGCACTAACCCTCAAAGGGTTTATGAAGGAGATCAGTTCTCTTTAAAGCTCAGTGTGGAAAACACTGGAACAGAGGATGCTAGGGGAGTTAGGGCAGAACTTGAGATAGAGCTTTTTGGAGATGAAATCAAGTATCTTGGAGAGGTGAAGAAGGGCTCATCAGAGAACGTAACCTTTAACCTAGATGCAAGTAAAGCTGGAACCTATTCAGGAAAGCTCAAGCTCTTTTGGGAGGATGATTATGGCGAAAATGAGGTAACAGAAGATGTGAGCATAACTATCTATCCTTTAAAGGTGAATGGGTACTTCAGCCAAAGAAATTTGCTCTTGGGTGGAGTTGGGGTGTTTTTTGTAGTTGCAGTCGTTGTGATGATTTTGAGGAGAAGATAACTCCAACTCTTTTCTCTTTTGGTATAAAAATCAAAGGGTGAGAAAATGTTGTGCCATATTTTGTTGTTATCCCCAATTTTTGTGGTTCCCTTCTCCATTTTACTTCTCCCATATCCCACAAACTTTTTGTTTTCAGGAATTTACACATTGTTCTCATATCTTGGTTACAGATACATAATGAAAACCATGAAGATGAAAATTGTTACTGGAAGAGAAGGTTTAGTTGGTGAGAGAGGAATAGCTTTAAATGACTTTGATTCAAAAGGTTTGATTAAGGTAAAGGGAGAAATATGGAGGGCAAGAAATGAGGAAAAAATTTCAAGAAATGATCAAGTCATTGTCAAGGATGTGAAAAATTTAGAGCTTTTGGTTAGAAAGTTGGAGGAGGTATGAATGAAAGAATCAAAGGGATATCAATGAGATATGAAACAGAGTTCAAAGTAAATGCAAAACCTAAAGAAGTCTTTACTACTCTTCATCGATATAAGATAAACCGAAGACCTAGTGAGCTTTTTGGGGGAGTTTTGCCTCCTTGGTTGGTAAAAATTGATTTTCAAGTTTTGACAGATCATACACTTGGTTTGGGGGCTGTATACTATTGGAAATTTAAGATACTTGGGATTTCGATTTTAAGATTCAAAGAGAAAGTTATTGAGTGGAAAGAAGGGAAATCCGTCGCTTATCAAGCCATTTCAGGCTGGGAGATGCTTTTCCAAATAGAATTGGAACGTTTGACTATGGGCACTCTAATTAAAACACAGATTGATTTTTCTCCCATAGGTTTTAAATTCTTTGATTGGTTATTCAGCCCCATTGTTAAATGGGGATTAAACAGAGTATACAAACGGTTAGAAAATAACATTGTTTCTACAAATAGAAACAGATTTTGATGTGTTGTCAAAAAGAAGATAATCCTTTAATTTCATTTTTTATATCACTCAATTGGTATTGTATTCTTCTTAGTTCATTATCTAATACCTTTGGAGGTGATATAATAAGAAGTTTCATTTCTTCATCCTTTATACTATCTATGGGAAAGCTACTGTTCATCTCTATATTCTCTCGATAACGTTTATATAATTCAAGAATAAAGGTTGTTTTCTTTATAATCTCATTCTTGTATTCAGGTATTGTATAACCAAATCTTTCTTTCATAATAACTTCTATATATCAAATCTAAAACTGTTTTTTCTCTATCAGAATATTTTAAACCATTTTTTTCAATTATGCCAAACTTAAATATTTTAGGAGACCATTTTAAAAAAAAGAATTGTGTATCAATTATTTTAATAACCTTTGTAGTCCGATAGGAATCTGTGATAACATAGTTTATTGTGAAATACTCGTGGGTCATGTTATTAAGTTTTAAACCAGTTTCAAGTCCAAAGTACCAGTTTTTTACGCCTTTCACTCGGAGACCTTTAGCAACAATTTGGTAGATAGAATCTTTGAAATATTTACGCTCCATTTCATCAGGGTTTTTTACATAATATACACCTCTAAACACTCTATGAAGATAGCCTTGTTCTAGGAGGTACTTCCTACAATATTCGTATTCTTTGCCCAATTCTTGGCACATTGTCTCTAAATCACGATTTCTGACAATATCTTTTCCATCGATTATGAGTTTTTTCCATATCAGTGTCGTTTTCATTTGTGTCACAATTTCCTATTTTTTTGGTAGTTATGACATATACCTAACAAGTTATTTTAAATCTTTCGATTGAATTCCTCTAAACTTATGGTGCTTAACTCACATATGATCATTTAAAATTCTTATCCCACAAAGTTTATAAGATTTAAAAATGCC
>JBHIDS010000213.1:0-3342 GCA_046760205.1 Candidatus Methanofastidiosia archaeon | reverse complement strand
CAGGTTTTCCATTACCATCGAGATCTCCAGTTGTAATATCATAAATCTCTCCAATGTACTCTATCTCATGAGCCACTCCTCCAGTCTGAAGTTCTACAGTTCCCGAGGTATCAAAACTCCACTCCTCAACGAAAGGTTCCTCCACCAAGGCAATCTCAAAGCTTGCAAGCAAGAGAATCGTCCAAACCAACAAAACTCTTTTAAACATCAGAACACCCCTCAAGTTCAAGTTCTATGAGTCTCTCTTCGAGGTCTGCAAGCTCTTCAAGCAACGTCTTTTTAAGTTTTTGGTAGTCCTCATGACTGAGCTTTTTTTTCTTGAAGTTCTCCTCCAATCTTTCAAGCTCCTTTTTGACTCTTTTCTTTTCATTCAAGATAGGCATAGGCTCTTTTACCTTCTTCTTTAGAAGAGGTCGAGATTTGAAAGAGAGTGCGAGAAGTGAAACTCCAAAAAGAATCCCAATGATTCCTGGATAGAACAAGAATTTAAAGGGCTTTGTGGTATTTACAAGGAGGTTTTTTTCCTGAATTTGCACCTCAAGTATGGGAAGGTTATCTGCATCTGAGGGCTTGAATTTGAGCTTTAACCATTTTTCCCCTCTCTTTTCGTAAAAGTTGAATAAAATGAACACATCCACACCCTTGGAAAAGGATGCGGTCTGGCTCAAACTTGAAGGCTTCACCATCTCAAAATCGAGCAAAAATAGAGAGTCTGTGTTGAGATACTCCTCTGAAAACTTTTCTCCTGAAAACCAATAACTTTGAAAGAACTTATCCCCCTCGTTAGTGTATGTGAAAAATCTTTTGTCCTTTGAAATTTCTCCCCCCCAATAGAATCTTACCTCATATGATGTTTTTCCAACAACCATTCTCGGAGGATTTCTCACTTTAAATATATAAATCTTGTTGTTCTTGAAGGTATAAAGTGCGATGGCATCTCCAGTGGAAGTTAACTTAAACTCAATTTTAGATGAGGGAGAAAAAGAAGGACTTTCAACCACACTTGTCTGTGAATACTGACTCAGGAGCACAAGAGAAAAGCCTAAGAATGCAAGAACAACTCCAAAAAATCTTTTTCTCATTCACATACCCTTTATCTTCAAGATGGCTTTTGCAAGATCTCCATCTGAAGATTCTAAAGCCTTTCTTGCAGTTTTTTCATCATACCCCGCTTTTTTGGAAACGAGTTTCACATCTTCTTTCAAAACCTCTCGAGTCTTTTCAACATAGTCCCCAACTATCTGAAAGGTATTCTGTCCCATAACTTTTGTTGTGGTTACTTGAGGGTTTTCAAATATGAGCTTTTTGTCCTCTAATTTTATCACTACTTCTAAAGCCTCAACCTCCTCCATCTTCACTCCCATCTGTTTTGCAATCTTTTTCATCTGCTTTGGAGAAATCCCTTTGAACATGAACTCACCGATAGGATTTATTAAAAGGAGATATAAGGTTTGTGGTTCAAAAAAAGAAAAAAAGAATTCAGAATCACTTCTCTTTCTTTTCTATATACGTGGCCATGGTCTTCAAAAACTCCACTGGGAAGGGAAGTATCACCGTTGAAGCGTTCTCTGTTGAAACCTCGGCTATGGTTTGCAGCAATCTAAGCTGAATGGTCATTGGATGTTGACCCATGATGTCGGCAGCCTCTGCCAATTTCACAGAAGCCTGAAGCTCACCTTCTGCGTTTATCACTTTTGCTCTTCTCTCTCGCTCAGCCTCGGCCTGACGAGCCATTGCCCTCTGCATATTCTTTGGAATCTCCACATCTTTAAGTTCGACAGCTGAAACCTTGACACCCCATGGATCTGTGGCTCCATCTATGATTTCCTGAAGCTCTGTATTCAGCTTGTCTCTCTCTGCGAGCAACTGGTCCAAGTGCGCCTGACCTATGACACTCCTTAAGGTGGTTTGCGAGATCTGGGATGTGGCTTGAATAAAGTTCTGTACCTGAACTATGGACTTCTCTGGGTCCATCACCCTAAAGTAAACAACTGCATTCACTCTCACTGGAACGTTGTCCCTCGTTATCACTTCTTGAACTGGCACATCGAGAACTGCAATCCTCAAATCCACCTTCATCATCCTGTCAATTATGGGAATTATAAGAAAGATTCCAGGACCTTTTTTACCCAGAAGTCTTCCAAGCCTTAAGATAACTCCCCTCTCCCATTCCTTCACGATCTTTATGGCATTAGCTATGATGAAGAATATCACCAAAACTACTGCGATTACCGTATAGTTTACGTCTGGAAACTCTACCATCTACTCACCTCCTCTCACGATGAGAACAAAACCTTTCTTGTCTATCACTTCTACACTCTCGCCCTTATTAAGCTTTGTATCGCTCCTCGCCTTCCATATCTCTCCCCTCACTTTAATCTTTCCCTCAGGCTCCAAATCCTCTATCACCACTCCCTTCATGCCTATGAGTTCATCCCAACCTGTCTTGGGTTTGGTTCTTCTGAGCTTTAGAGCTTTGGTGACTGCAAATATGAAGAATCCTGCACTGACGATAGACACACCTAAAACCATCAATCTGAAGCTCTCGTACCACTCTCGAGTTACAAGTCTTTCCATCTCCCCTTCACCGGCTCCAGATTGATAGAGGATGAGAGAGCCTAATATAAAGCATGCCAAACCTGCAGCAGTGAACAATCCAAAAGTGGTGGTCTTGATCTCTATTATGAAGAAAGCTATGCCCATGAGAATGAGGATCACTCCTCCTATGTTCCACCCAATGTACCCATTGGCAATGATGGCAAGCACAATGCAGATGGCTCCCAAGGTTTCTGGAACGTGCCACCCTGGGGTCATGAAACCAAAGATCAGACCATAGATTCCAATTATCATCAAAAGGTAGGCGATGTTTGGGTTGGTGATGTAACTTAAAAACTTCTGGGTGAAAGAGATCTCTATCTCTCTTATCTCTGCATTTCTGATTCTTAAGGTGTGTTCTTTTCCCAAAAGCTTCCCCCGAACCCTAAGACCATTTGCCTTTTCAAGTAAATCTTCAACGTCATCTGCCACAACGTCCACCATTCCATCCTCCAAAGCCTCTTGAGGAGTTAAGCTGAGATTCTCTGAAACAAACTTTGCTGCAATCTCAGGGTTTCTTTCATGAGCCTCGGCAAGAGAGCGCATGTAGGAGGTGTAGAACTTCTCTGTTTTCTCTCCAGCCTCCATTATCTGCCCAGTCATGGGATCGTATCCTAGGATGGGCTGACAGGCTCCTATGGAGGTGGAGGGTGCCATAGCGACTAAGTGAGAGCCCATTGCGATGTAAGTTCCTGCAGAAGCTGCTATTGCTCCCTGAGGAGAGACATAGATTATCACTGGGACAGG
>JBHIDS010000212.1:0-3372 GCA_046760205.1 Candidatus Methanofastidiosia archaeon | reverse complement strand
AATCCTAGACGAACCTTTTGCAGGGCTTGATCCAGTCAACACCAAGTTCTTAAAGGACAAGATGACTGACTTACAGAGGAAGGGAAAAACCATAATCCTCTCCACCCATCAAATGGACCAGGTGGAGAGGCTTTGCAAGGATATCTGTTTGATAAACGAGGGGAAAATGGTGCTCTATGGAAACCTTTCAGATATAAAGAAAAAATATGGAAGAAACTCCATAGTCCTAAGGTACAAAGGCGATCTCTCTTTTCTAGGAGAGAATGGAGTGAAAAGCATAGAGGACTATGGGAACTACGCAGAGCTCCAACTGAGGAGGAATGCTAAACCTCAAAAAATCTTGGAAGAGTTGGTTCAAAGAATAGAGATAGAAAAGTTTGAGGTTACAGAACCCTCTCTCAACAAAATCTTCATTGATGTGGTGAGTTGCGATGAGTAAGTTTTACGAGGTGGCAAGAAGGGAGTATCTAGAAAACATTAAAAGAAAAGGTTTTCTCTTCACCACCTTTATCCTACCCATATTCATGGTTTCGGTGATGGTAATTCCATCTTTAGTGATTGCATTGAGTTCTCACGCTGGGGAGAGAATTGGTATTGTGGATGAGAGTGAGGATTTCTACGAAGAGCTTCTTCAAAACTCTAAGGATAAAAATGAGAGCGAGTTTTCCTACTCCCAAGATTACACTCTTCTCAAGATAGAAAGTTTAGAGGTTGCGGAAGGGATGTTGGAGAGAGATGAGATAGTGGGGTATCTCGTTATACCTGAGGATTTTCTGGAAACTTCCAAGGCCTACTACTACTCCAAGAGCTCCAACATCTTAACATCAGAGAGACTCTCCTCCTCTCTCAGACAAACTAAAGCCAAAAAACTCTTGGAAGATGTGGAGATTTCAGAGGAGAAGATAGAAAAGATCATTGAGAGAGTTGAGATAAGAAACTTCAAGGTTTTAAAAGGGGAGGTGAAGGAGGAGAGTGAACTCTCTTTCATGAAACCCTTCCTCTTTGCCTACTTTTTGGTTGTCTCCATCTTTGCCTCAAGTGGGTATCTTCTACAAGGCGTGGTGGAGGAGAAGGAGAACAGAGTCATCGAGATACTTCTGTCCTCCATCTCTGCCAACCAGTTGATGGTTGGAAAGATATTAGGACTTGGCGCTGTTGGGTTGACTCAACTTTTCATATGGTCTTCGGGTTTGGTTCTTCTTTCAAGAAATCTCCCAATCTCTTTGATTCCTCTATCCTCTCTTCCCTTCGTATTCATCTACTTTCTCTTAGGTTTTCTTCTCTTTGCCTGCATCCTTTCCGCCATTGGGGCAATCTCCACTTCTCTGAGAGAGTCTCAGCAGATATCAGGGGCTATTTCTTTAATAGCTATTCTTCCAATTGTGGTTTTCTTTGCAGTCATGGACAAGCCAAACTCTCTCTTAGTTAGAATCTTTTCTCACTTTCCCATATTCACTCCCACTCTCATGATGATGAGGATAGCTATCACAGAAGTTCCAACGATGGACATTCTCACAACCATTTTGGTGCTCTCTCTCTCAGTTTTGGGGTTCGCTTGGCTTGCGATAAAGATATTCAGAGTTGGGCTTTTGATGTATGGAAAGAGACCCACCTTTTCCGAGATTTTAAAGTGGATTAGGTACCAGTAGGTTATTGGTCTTCCCAACTCTCCAACCAAAAATCAATTCCCAAAAATTTGCTCAAAAAGCCTTGCTTTTTGGCAATCCGAAAGATCAGTTATCATAAAAATACGTTGAGTTCCTATAAATCCTAGATTCTTTTGAGTTTAACTCATACTAATCTTCGATTTGTGATGATTCTTTAGGATGGATGTGGGTGATTTTCAAGGGTCTATGAGGTTTAGTTGAGTGGTTCTAAAGCCTTTTAACCGAAAGATTTATATAGTATCACTTAATTATATTGGTTATCAATATTGATATTAGCAATAGCTAAAATCAGTTCATATCCAACGGTGATAAGTGATGAAATTTGGTTTGGGATTCCTTATGTTGGCGATTTTGATAGGGGCCACTTTCGAGTTTTCTTGGGACGCTGAGGCAGAAGCTTTATTTTATCCAGCTCTCGTAATTTTGAGTACAGAGGATTTTTCATCTATGAATTCTATTGTTCAGAATATCCAGAATTTGGGGGGAAGGGTTTTGCACATCTTTCCCACTCACGTCCTCATAGTAGAGATTACCTCTAATATAGAGGGTGACCTTCTAGGAGAGGATGTGGTGGGAATTTACAAGGAGGAGGTTGAACCCACAGATTTTGAAATCTATGGAATAGATGCGATGATGGGAGCTGAAGCCTGGAACAACAACTTCATGGGAGGAGATGTTGATAAGGGATTGGATCTTCCAGATTATCCAGAACCAGAACCTATACTAGAGGATGCAAGGGTTCCTCCAAACTCAGGGGAAAATGAGAGAATTGGGGATTCTCCCTATGGTGCAGGTTTAAACGACACAAGTGAGTACATGATGGGTGTCATCTCTGTCACCATCATATTTCCAGAGAGTAATGGTACCCTAGACCCAGAAACAGAGGACTGGACATCTTCTGAGGAGAGTAACGTTACAAGCGAGGTGACTGCCGCCATGAACTGGTGGGGAGCCAGGGATTCAAGAGCTGATTTGAGCTTCATCTATCACTTTTACTACTCACAAGAAACGAGCTACGAGCCAATATCTCGTTCCTCTTGGGACGAGGGTCTCTGGATTGAAGAGATAATGGGAAACCTCGGATACAACTCTGGGGACTACTTTGATAGAATTTACGAATATCTGAGCGACACCATAGACTCAGATGGAAGCGATTGGGGATTTGTTATCTTTGTTGTGGACAGCTCCAACGATTCTGACGATTCTTTTGCAAACGGTGCCTTCGCCTATGCCTACATTGGAGGACCTTTGATGGTGATGACCTATGGAAACAATGGCTATGGCATAGATGACATGGATTCAGTTGCAGCCCATGAGATGGGACACATCTTTTATGCTTTGGACCAGTATTCCTCCAGTGGATGCACCTGCACCGAGAGAAGCGGGTATCTGAATGTGGAGAACCAGAACTGTGAGAACTCTTGCTCCTTGAACACTGAAAGCATAATGAGGGGAGGAGTGACATCCTACACCAATGGTTCTGTGGATAGCTATGCAAGGGAACAGATAGGATGGAGAGATACAGACTCAGATGGAATTTTTGATATTCTAGATACCTTTCCAAACTCCATCTTGAATCCATATACTCCAAATCCAACCACAGATAACACTCCTACCTACAGCGGAAATGCAATCGTTCAACCTTACCCGAACCAAAATCCTGCTGTATGGAACGATGGAAACGACATAACCCTAAATGTAATCT
>JBHIDS010000211.1:0-3402 GCA_046760205.1 Candidatus Methanofastidiosia archaeon | reverse complement strand
TACCTTTATTTGATCAGGCGAAATATCCAGCTCTTTCTTCAGCTCTTCAAGAGCATTCCCCTCCTCTTCGATGAGTCCAAGATTCTTTGAAGCTTGAATCACATATTTTGAAAGTTCAGGCTCAACATTCCAAACCCCTCTCATCTCTCTCAAAAATATGTTAATCGTAACCTCTCCAATTCCCTTGGCAAGCCCCATGAGTTTCTCCTCAATTTTGGGATCATCTTTGAGCCTCTCAATTTTTCCATACCTCTCTTTCAGATTGCAAGACATCTCCAAAAGCTTTTCCGCCGTCTTAAAATCGTAACGAACGTATCCTCCAGAATCGAGAATCTCTACAAGCCTGTCCCGAGAAGTCCTTAGAATCTCTTCTGGAGTAGTGACCTTTGCCTTCTCAAATTCTTTAAAGGTTCTTGAGGCAATATCTTCAGAAATTCTTGCACCAAAGAGAACAGAGGCTAGGAACCACTTGAAAGGATCTTCTGCAACATCGATGCCGAGCTCCGAGGAGTAGGTTTTGCCGTTTTCAAGGAGCCTTTGAATCAATTCCATGAAATCGATAGAGTTATGAGTTTTTAAGTTTTTGGCAAAAAGAATTTAAGATGAGAATCCAAATGAAAACATGGAAATCAGGATTTACATGGAGTACTCTGAACTCTTGAGGATTTTAAGAGTTGCTCTTGAAAAGCAAAACCTGGATTTTGTAGAGAAAGATGTGAAACTCTCAGAATCCATATTCCTCACAGAGGATGAGAGGATAACCAAAAAGAAGGTATTTATATCTGAAGTTCTTGAGGTAGCCTTGAAGAGGGTTTCTCTTTCAGAGAATATTTTGAGTTTCAAAGCCAAATCCAAGACAATTTCTGAGATTTACCTTCCCTTGATTCTTCAAGAGCTTGCAAAACACCTTCCAGTCCAGCCCTTCGAGGAAAGCTTTTCAAAGTTCCTGATATTCTATATCAAAAGTTATCCTACCTCAGAGCTACTCTCTTTCGTTCAAATATTTCTGATACTCTTTTGGGTTTTAATTCCCTTGATGATTCTTGGAATTCTAAAGCTTTGGATCTTGCTCCCGATTCTGTTATTCTCCATATCCTTTGCAATCTTTTCAATCCATAAAAACCACTATTTGAAAAACAGAAATATCTGGTTAAAGTACGTTCCTTTGAGGTTGAAGATTCAGTGAGCAGCTCCTAATTTTTGATGATATACCTTATTGTGTATATACCTGAGTTATATGAAATTCACTTCGCCTGCCCTAAAAAGAAATATTTAAATAATCAACAATCTATACTGAAGTATGATGAATAAAAAGAATACTTTGATAGGAATATTGTTAATCGTTATGGCAGGAGTTGTTCTGATTAAGTTGTCTAAGCAACCAACTGCTAAACAGCCTGTTAGCCCAGGTGACTATGCTTTTTCGATTGAGCATGATGATTTGACAAGAACTTACAAAGTTCATGTCCCACCAAGTTATGATAAGAATGTCAAAACTCCTGTTGTAATATATACTCATGGCGGCGGAGGCAACAGTGAGACTGCATATATAGATGGAATGGATAAGGCGTCGGATGAGTTAGGATTTATTCTTGTTGCTCCAGAATCAATGAAGATTAGAATTGACGGAAGATTTTCAACCAGGTGGAACGGAGGAAAATGGCAGGGTGGAGAGTGCTGCGGAACTGCTGATGACGTAGGATTCATATCAAAAATGATTGATGAAATAGAGAAAAAATTTAATGTTGATGAGGATCGTGTGTACGCCACAGGCATATCTAATGGAGGATTAATGACTAATCGCCTCGCCTGTGAACTTTCCGATAAGATTGCGGCAGTAGCTACAGTGGCACCTGCTGCAATACCACAAAATTGCACTCCTTCCAGACCAATTTCAGTGATGGACATTCATGGAACTGCTGACCCATGCAACCCTTTTGATGGGGGTGAACCTACTCTAGGATTTTGTGCAAGACTTCCTTACAAGAGGATGTCTCCCAAAGAAGTAGTTGATTCCTGGCTCAAGATAAATAGTTGTTCAGCAGACTTTATAACTGTATACAAAAAGAGAAATGCCACCTGTATAAGCTACAGACAATGCAAGAATGGAGCTGAGGTTGAATTCTGCAAGATTGAGGGTATGGGGCATACTTGGCCAAGCGGATCCCAGTATCTGCCCGCTTATCTGGTAGGCCCCGTCTCCTATGATATATCTTTTGAACAAATGTGGGAGTTTTTCAAGAAGCATCCGCTTACTTATCTGAGAAAGAGGCGATAACAACTTGTGTGACATTGGAGTGTTACGATAATGAAAAATACAATCTAGAATGATGGCGTGTTAACAATAAATGCCATTTTGACATATCCTGTAAGGCATGTTGATAGCTATTGGTAATATTCGTTTACGCAACGCACTCAAGTTGTGGAGGCTTCTGGCAAGGAGTTACAGAAAGTGTTGAGGAAGATGAAGATTTCGATAAAGCAGCAAGACTGAACTTATTCAAGAAACAGGACTTGTTCCTTTTGCTCTTGAGAGAATTGATTACTATATTCAAGATTTCAAAAAGTTCAAATCTCCAACCTTCTTATCCAAGTTTTCTGTAAGCCCCGCACAAAGCTTCAACTTCAGAGGAATTCTGCAGGTTTGTGGGGGTTCATGCATGGAATGTAAATCATTTTTTCAAATTTTCCCAGTTCAGGTTGAAATCTCTGTTTCAGAACCCTTCTCTGTAAACTTGCTCAACCCAATAAAAACCCTTTTTTCAGAAACCTTTTCAAGAAGGGATGCAAGGAACAGAGCAAAGGGACAGGTGTAGTAAATTAACTCAAACTTTTCATGAACACGGGTTGCAAAGGGGCATTCTCCTATCTTTAGCACATAGGTATCATCCTTTTTTTCAATTTCCAATCCTTTAAACATTTCTGTGGATTTTAGAAGTTTTAAATACTCCTCTGTTATGGTTTCAACAGAACCCTTTAAATCCAATTCTAAATCCCCAATAACATCCTCAATTATGGAAATGATGTTTGGAGTAACCTCACTGTACTTTCCCAACATCTTTCCATCCCTTGTCATTGTCCTTTCAAAGGCAAAGAGAACAGAGTGAAGTATTATTGCAATTTTTTTTATCTCTTCCATTTCAACCCTCCTCAAAAAACCACTTCGTTTCAGTGATAATGTTAACCTCTATCTGATCTCCAAAAAGTTCACTCTTTCGGAGGCTGTTCAATATATCTGGAATGCTGTCTCCATCACTTTCTCGAATTTCAACTGCAAAAACCAAGCCATGCGTTCCATAGCTCTTGCTGACCCAGGTAAGTCCTTTGATATTTTTCAGAATAAAATCAATGCAGTCTTCAATGTCTCTCAAAGGATCTGCCAAAAAAACAATTCTCTTTTTT
>JBHIDS010000210.1:0-3408 GCA_046760205.1 Candidatus Methanofastidiosia archaeon | reverse complement strand
CATTTGAACAAAATGGGGGAGAGGATGAGGAAGGGATTGGATTTTGAAAACCACACTGTTCAAGGAATTGGAGGAATGTTTCAAATCTACTTCAACTCTGGGAAAGTCTACACATATCGTGAAGCAAAGAAGGCTTCTGCAAAAGAATTTTTGAAATTTCAGCAAAGGCTTTTAAGGAAGGGGGTATTTCTGCCACCATCTCAATATGAATGCAACTTTATCTCCCTTGCCCACACCAAAGAAATCATAGATGAAACTTTGGAAAAGATTCACAGTGTGATTACATGATTGTTGGAACTAGGGGAAGCAAACTTGCCTTAACCCAAACCAAATGGGTGATTTGTGAGTTGAAAAAAAAGATAGATATAGAGGTGGAGATTAGAGTTGTAAAAACTGCAGGAGACAAGATTAAAAATTCCCCCCTTCACAAAGTTTCAGGCTTTGGGTTTTTTGTGAGAGAGATTGATAGCCTGGTTTTAAAGGAGGAGATTGATTTTGCAGTTCACTCTCTAAAAGATGTGCCCTTGGATTCATTGTTTTTGGCAGCAATCCCAAAAAGGGAGAGCCCATATGATTGTCTTGTTTCTGAAAAAGAGTTTTGGGAGCTTCCGGTTGGGGCAAGGATTGGAACATCAAGCTTGAGAAGAAAATCAGAGCTTTTGAGAATGAGGAAAGATTTGGAAATTGTTGATTTAAGGGGGAATTTGGATACAAGGCTAGGAAAACTTGAGAATTTGGATGGAATTGTTATTGCAAAGGCAGGATTGAATAGGTTGGGAATAAAAAATGAGTTTTTCACCTTCAAACCTTCAGAGGTAATGCCACCTGCAGGGCAAGGTGCGCTGGCTGTGGTTTGTAGAAAGGATGATTTTAAAACCAGAAAGATTTTGAAATTGATAGATGATAAAAAGACTAGAATAGAGATTGAGGCTGAGAGAGAGTTTTTGAGGGGAGTTGGGGGAGGTTGCCAGGTCCCTGTAGGGGTCGTTGCAAGATTTGAAGAAGAGTTGAGGATAGAGGCAATGATAAACTCAAAAAATGGTAAAAAATCTGTGAGGGGAAAAATTTCTGGTTTTCCAAAAAAATCTGTTGGAAAAAAGCTTGCAGAAAAACTTCTCAGAGGTGGAGGAAAAGCAATTTTGGAGGGATAGAATGGTGGTTTATCTTGTGGGAGCAGGACCTGGGGATGTAGGGCTTTTGACTTTAAGGGCAAAGAAAGTGATTGAGGAGGCAGATTGTATAGTTTATGACAGACTTGCAAATCCAGATATATTGGAATTTGCAAAACCTACCTCAGAACTTATCTATGTTGGAAAGAAGGGTGGCCATCACGTAAAAACTCAACAAGAGATAAACGATATTCTTGTAAATATGGCAGGAAAGTACAAAAAGGTTGTGAGATTGAAAGGGGGAGATCCTTTCATCTTTGGAAGGGGAGGGGAGGAGGCAGAGGTTTTGCAGAAAAACAAGATAAGGTTTGAAGTTATTCCAGGTATATCCTCAGTTTATGCATCTCTCACATATGCTGGAATTCCCATAACCCACAGAAAATACAATTCTTCCTTTGGGGTTTTTACAGGTCATGAAGCAATCCAAAAACTTGATTGGAAAAAACTCCCAGAAAATCTTGTGATTGTGATGGGGGTAAAAAACAGGGGAATAATTGCAAAAAACTTGATTGATGCTGGATTTTCCCCTGATACGCCAACAGCTGTAATCTATAAGGGAACAACCCTTAATCAAAAAGTTACAAAAACCACTCTCTCAGAACTTAAAAATATTGATGCAAAACCCCCTTCTGTAATTGTGGTGGGCAAAATCACAGAAATCAATCTGTCTTGGTTTTCAGAAAAGCTTTCTCTTTTAAAAGAAAAAAAGATTTTGATTACAAGGGAAGAGTCTGAAGATACATTGATTTTGAGAAAGCTTGGGACAAGGGTTTTTCATCATCCCCTTTTTTTGTTGAAAAAAATTGATTTTCAAATTCCAGATTTAGAAAAGTATGATGCAATTGTTTTTACAAGTGCAAATGGAGTAAGAGTTGTTTTTAAAAAAACAAAACTTCCCAAAGAAAAAACATATTTTTCAATTGGCAAAAAAACTTCAAAAAAATTGGAAGATGCAGGAATAAAAAGCCACCATCCTCCAAGCTACAACTCCAAGGCTTTGGGAGAATTCATAACAAAGAATTTTGAAAAGGGAAAAAAAATACTGATTTTAAGATCAAAAAAGGCATCTCCCATGTTAAAAAATATTTTAAAACCAAACTTTGATGTTGAAGAAATACATGTTTATGATGTTGAGGAAAAAAAACCAGATGAAAGTTTGTTTGAGAAAATGGACATTGTTTTTTTAACAAGCCCAACTGCAGCAAAAAGTTTTTCAAAGATAAATTCAAAAGCCTTGATAGTGTCAATTGGCCCTGAAACCTCAAAATTCATAAAAAGAAAACATATTCAGGCTAAAAAACATACTATTGAGGGAATGGTTGAGGCTTTGATAGAGTATTTGTGGGAGGTGGGTGAATGATTGGTTGTACAAAGCTTTTGTGTGGAACTGCTACAGTTTCTGATGCTGTAAAGTATCAGGGAATTTCTCCCCAACATATTCCTGCAAAAATGCTTCAATTCTCCTCTTCAAAATCACCTTTGGTAGTCTTTAATGTGACAAAGAAGTGTAATCTCAAATGCAAACATTGCTACATTGAGGCAAGAAATAAAGATTTTTCAGGAGAACTTACAACTGAAGAGGCAAAAACCTTTATTGATGACTTGGCATCGATAAAAACTCCAGTCCTTCTCTTTTCTGGAGGAGAACATCTGATTAGAGGAGATATTTATGAAATTGCAGAGCATGCCTTTAAGAAGGGGATAATGGCAATACTCTCCACCAATGGAACTTTGATAACAAAAAGGATTGCCCAAAGAATAAAAGACGCTAACTTCAAATATGTTGGGGTGAGTCTCGATGGATTGGAAGAGATTCATGATAAATTCAGGGGAGTTAGGGGTGCCTTCAACCTTTCTTTAAAAGGGATAAAAAACTCTATCGATGCTGGACTTAAAACTGGTGTTAGGTTTACTGTGACAAGGGAAAATTTCAGAGATTTGCCAAAGCTTGTTGATTTAATCGTTGAAAATGATGTTTTAAGATTTTGCATGTACCACCTGGTCTACTCAGGAAGGGGAAAGGAAATTTTTGATTTGGATTTGTCTCTCTCAGAAAAAATGGAGCTTATTCAATACATCGTCAATGAATCCATAAAACTTCGGGACAAGGAAGTTGAAATACTCACAGTTGACAATCATGCAGATGGAATCTATATTCTTGAGTATGTGAAAAAGCACCAGCCTAAAAGGTTTGAAGAAGTTAAAAAGCTTTTGAAGATGCATGGAGGATGTTCTGCTG
>JBHIDS010000209.1:0-3576 GCA_046760205.1 Candidatus Methanofastidiosia archaeon | reverse complement strand
CACCTGCCAACATATACTTCCATCTTCTCTAGTAATTCTAATGGACTCCTTGATAACCTCTTCTTGCTGTGTGATGTAATCTTGGAGATTAAGTTTTTCCTCATATGGTTTTCCTAAGTTATAAGGGGGCGATGTGACAACAAGACTTGCTGTTTTGTCTGGTATTTGCTTAAGAAGGTCTAAAGTATCACCTGGAAATAGAACTACATTTGCATTTGGTTCAAATTTTGGAACTACTCTTATTTTTTTTCCCACCACATTAGTTTTGACTTTCTCATTTCTATTCACCTTTCAGGTGATATGGCATCTAACTAGTTCATATCTACATTCCGTATATACTCATTTTGGATGAATTTCTCAACTCCTTTAATATTCATTCCTTTTCTCACTTATATTCCTTTCCCTTTCTTTTGGAGTTTTACTTTCCTGCAAATTTGAGAAAACCTTATCTTTTGAAAAAACCCCCTTCAGTACTCCCTCAAAACCTTCAAAAAACCTGGCTTTGGCTCGTAAATCTCGCCCTCTCTCTTGAATCTTGATAGATTTTCTCTTATGAAACCCTCCTTCAAGCCTCTCTCCTTTCCGATCTTAACCACCTCATCCTCAGGAGCTCCCTCATTGTTGTTTTTCTTGTCCAGTTCTTGAATGAGGTCAATGAGTTGAATTATTCTATCTCTCTGGGACTTTCTGGTTCCAGTCATCAGGGTGTCAATGTCAAGCTTTCCTGTTTCAAAATCCATAGCCACTTTGAAGAGGCACTCCCGAAAGAGTCTTATTATCTCTTCAGCATCCTCTTTTTCCACCACAGGAGAGAGTCTCATTCTCGCTCTTGCCTCAGAAAGCCTGATGAGTGCCTCCATTTGCCTTGGAGTTATGGGAACAGGTGAATCCTCAGCCTCCCCAGACTTTCTCATCTGAATATAGAAGTTCACCAAAGCTTGGCGAGCTTCTTTCGAGAGCTCTGGAAAGAGGTTGCTCTTTGCATAGCTTATGTACTTTGCCAAAAGCTCTGCAGGGATTGGAGGAACAACGGTTTCCTCTGGATTTACGTGTATCCCAACGATGTGCTCTGCAATCCTCTTGTCTTGCTCTTCCTCAGGCTTGTCTGTGAGAACGTAAACCAGATCAAATCTTGAGAGCAAGGTGGGAGGAAGGTCTATCTGGTCTGTGACGGGTCTGTAGGGGTCATACCTTCCGTACTTTGGGTTTGCAGCAGCAAGAATAGAGGCTCTGGCATTCAAAGTGGCAACGATTCCAGCCTTTGCAATGGAAACAGTCTGTTGCTCCATAGCCTCATGAATGGAGGATCTATCATCCTTTGACATCTTGTCAATCTCATCTATGCATGCCACACCGAGATCTGCTATAACCAAAGCTCCCGCCTCCAGCGCCCAACCTCCAGTTCCTTCGTCTCGAACAACGGTAGCAGTCAAACCTGCAGCACTCGTGCCTTTTCCAGAGGTGTATATTCCCCTCAGTGCAATACGAGCCACATACTGAAGAATCTGAGACTTTGCAACCCCAGGATCTCCAACGAGAAGAACGTTGGAGTCTCCCCTCAGTCGAGTACCATCTGGCAATATCTTTCTCACCCCTGAAAAGAGTAGGAGGGCGATGGCTTCCTTAATCTCTTTAAGACCATATATTGAGGGAGCAATAGAATTGATTATCTTTTCGCAGATGAAGGGGTCTGAGGATAACTCTTGAATCTGGACTCTGTCTTCTTCAGAGAGCTCTATCTCTGCGATGTCCTTCTCCCAGACCTCCACATAATTCACTTCTATGAAGTTCCTAAAAGTGGTCTTCTTCTTTCCTCTAAAGGTGAACTCCTGAGTTCCCTTGAGCTTTCCCACTATGGTTACCCTGTTTCCAGGAACAGCCAAATCTACAATGTCATCCCTTAGGATGCAGTCTAGAGAACGGGGCATCTGCCCTCCCCTTAATCTCTCTGGGCGTTCCTGCACCTTGATGTTCTGCCAATCTATGAATTTGGAGGAGTCTTCCTCAAGCTTGAAAGGACCCTTTCTGCCACAGGCTGGATTCTGACAGATGTTGGGGGCCTTGAAGAAAGGGGCATCCTGTTCAACTATCATTATCTGTCCACATCTCTGACATGTGAAAACTGCCTCTACTATCTCTGGTTTCACCTCAGAGGCTCTCCTCACTACCCCTTCTATCTGAATGAGCTTGTTTATATGCTCCGCCCTCAAGTCTCTTATCTCTATCTTTCTCGGCGTGAGGTTTTTGAACCTCGTGTGAAAGTCCATTTTCTCCTCAGGCTTGAAGAGCTCTTCGAAGACTCCATCTGCAATAGGCAAGAAGAAGGTAGGATCATCTATGAGTTTTTGTGAGAGCTCAAAGTCATAGTCCAAGAGATGTTCAAAATCCACTACGAGAGAGCGTTCTCTTTCAGCCTTACACTTTTCAATCTCTGAGAGGTAATAGGCTTTTTCAATCACTGGATAGGTTTGAAGAAAGTCTTTAAATCTTGATAGAGCCTCGTCGAACTGCATTCAATCACCAAAGATTCTTCTGATTCTCTCCTTCCTCCACTTCTCCACCACACTTGAAAGAGTGTTGTACAAAACCCTCTCCTCGTGGGGAATCTTTTTTCTCAAAGGAGCAGAATAGGTGGCAAGCCTTGAAAGCTTTTCGAGTCTTATACCCAAAAACTCGTTGAAGGCTATCCTGAAGTTTTTCGCCTCCTTACTCTCGTCCTTGGGATTCAACTCACATCTATCATAGAAATTCTCTGAAAGTTCCACCAAATCCTCCTCTCTCTCCTTCATGATGAGTCCCTTTATCTCAGAAGCCTTCAACCGCAAAACATCTAGGTTTAAGGCTATAGCCAAGAATTTTGGAACCTCAATCTCTTCTCCAGCTTTAAGAAGGTACCTCTTTCCCTCAAACTCTATCTCAAGGTCTTCTCGAGGAATGACTTTTAGGGGAGTGGTCATCATCAAATAGAATTAGGAATTCAAATATAAAAGCCTTGTGTAGAAAGGGCTTTGGAATCAAAACACCAAAAGATTTATAACCCTTTAAAAACCAACCGAACCTATGTCAAAGAAGAAAAAATACATAAACTGGGCTCGCTACGAGAATTCAAGAGAAAAGAAAGGACTACACAAAGTTCCATACCTATCAGATACAGAAATAAAGGCTCTCAAAGGATTTGTTGTAACTTCTGGAAATAAACATGAATCCTCATATCTTGAAGAGTTGATAAAAATTGTAGAGTTGGTGGAGGCTCTTCTGGTAGATTCTGGATGCATTGCTCAGAAATCAAAGATTTTCAAAAATGATGCCAAAATTGGAGGATGTGTAACTTGAGTTTGAATATAAACGAGTTATCCAAAATGCCAGCTTGACGTCAGCGAAATCTTTTTTAGATTAAAAAATTATTCATTCCTAGTGAAAAAATGAAGAATAAAAAACAATCATCACGAGAAGAGATTTTAAAACTAAAAAACCCCTACTTCGATCTGCAAGCTGAGGTGGGCATCACAAAACATCTGGGGGGATTGAAAGCCACAAAAGAACTAATTGAGTTATGCCAAATAAAAAAAGGCAAAT
>JBHIDS010000208.1:0-3605 GCA_046760205.1 Candidatus Methanofastidiosia archaeon | reverse complement strand
AGTTTTGCCTTTGAAACTTCTCCTTTGCAGGAAGCTACAATAAAATTCATAGCTTTCAATCCTCATTTTATGAGTTTTGCCTTTGAAACAGCCTGATAAATATGGTGGATTTGGGTATAAAAAGCTTGTGGTTGGAGCTTTTTGAAGGCTGAGTGTGAACGTTAAAAAATCGGTTGGGTATTTATAAAGGCGTTCACACTTGAGGGCTAATCCTTGCAAAACTTTCTAACCTCACAGTAACCACACCTGCTCCTTCCCCTTGGTATCTTTTCACTTCTCACCAACTCTCTAATTCTTTCTATATCCCTTATCAAAAATCTCTTATCTTGTTCAGTAATCGGAACTTCAATCCTTTTCTTCTGTTTTGGAAAGTAGAAAATCCCAAGCCTTACTGGTTTTAAGAATCTCTTCTCTAAAAGCAGAGAGTAGGCAATAAGCTGCTTCTTCCAGTTTTCATAAATCTTTTTAAAATCTGAGTACTTTACCTCAACTGGAATAACCTCAAAGTTTTCAAGTTCCAAAACAGTATCTATTTGCCCAAACAAACCAAGTTCCTCATCCTCTACATAGATTTTGTGATAAACTTTTGCATTCTCAAAACCATATATAGATTTTCTCTCCTTTACTCTTCTATGTTCCATTTCATGCTCTTTCTTTCCATACTCCATCTTTTTTCTGGCAATTACTGGAATTCCCAAAGTTTTGTAAAAGTAGAGCTTTTTAGGACAGTAATAGTATTGAACCAACTCCCAAACAGAAATATCAGCCTTCATCTACCACCTCAAATAAAATCCTCTGTATCTCTTCTCCTCATTCAAAAACCTTACAATATTTCTTGCCTGTTCTAAAATGACATTGCACCAGGCTATTCTTTTTTCCTCAATTCTTACATAATCTTCAAACTTTTGTAAAACTTGTTTCAAAAGAGTTTTCCTTGCTCTATCCTTCATTCTACACAAACCACGTATTATCTCAAAATCTTCTGGTTTTATCTGTCCTCTTGAAACTATTCTCACAATAGTTTTATCAATTATCTGTTGTCTAAACTCCTCCATCAAATCATAAACCAAAGAACTCCTTCCAGACCTATCAACATGTAAATATCCACCATAAGGATCTAAACCTGCATAGTGAATTGCTCTCAAAACTTCTCCCTCTAAAATTCCATATCCATAGTTTAACATTGAATTTACTGGATCAGAAGCATACCTTCCACTTCTATCCTTAAATTCAAAGGATTTTGGAAAAATTTTTATAAGACAACTCCAGTAAATCCTTGATGCATTTCCCTCCATTCCATTTATGGTATCTCTAACTTCATCGATTCTATTTCCCTTTAAATCCTCAACATTTTTCGAGACAACTTCAATCTCTCCTCTTGAATTTTGTAGAAATTCAGCTATTTCAGGATTTCTATCCTTTCTTCTCTTTGCCAAGTTTCCTAAGAGAGCTATTTGATTTTTCATCTTTGCCATAACAAATTCCTTTGATAGAGTAACACCTCTCTCATCCAAATAAGCAAAATACTGGTTTCTTCTAACAGAAACAGTCTTCAGCATTGGGGGAGAAACCCTTGCAATGACCTTTCCATCAAAATCCAAAAATATTACATCAACACCATGCTTTCCCAAAAGCTTTATTGCCTCAGAGCTAATGCTTCCCTTCCCTGAAAAAATGATCTGTCTAAGCTTTTGAGGATTTTTCCTCTCCAAAACCCTTCCCTTCTCCTTAACAGCAATTTGCCCCTGCTCAATACCTAAAAATCTTCCAAAGCCATCAATCACCAAACGATCCATCACCAACACACCCCATAGTACATACAATTTCTTGGACAATTTTCTGGTTTTCCAGGATCATTCTCCTTCAAAACAATTTCAAACTTTTTGTCTCTCTCCTCAACCCACCAGCTTCTCAAGTTGTCATTTATGTGAAACATATCTTTGTCAACCAAAAGTCTTTCATTTCTAAAATTTACATATGTTATACATCCAACATCCACAGGAATCTCATACACACTCTCAAAAACCAAGGCATAGCCTGTTGGATAGAGTCTGTTTTTTTCATTCTTTTCTTCATGTTTTAAGTCAAACATTATTCCGTGGAGATAGTCATAACAATCTATGCTCAAAATTTCAGAAAGCCCTAAAAATTCTCCAGAAATTTTGTGTTCTATCAAAAAAGGCAAGGCTGTCTGAACTATGTCTTGATTTGATGCATAGGGTTGTTCTGTTTCCCTCCGAAGATATGAAGCTTTGCATTCCACAACACAAAAATCCCAAATCTTTTCCGCAAGATTTTTCAAAACTTCAGGGTTTCCTATAACTTCTTTTTTTCTTTTCTCCCAAAAATTTTTGAAATCCAAGTTGGAGAAGTTATTCTTTGCACAAGAAAAAACTTGAGAAACAACGTCATGCAAAATTATTCCAAGAGACATTTCATAGGTTATCTCCCCTTTTTTTCTTTCAACATACTTTAAGTAAACATCTCTTGCTGATTTACAGTACTTTGAGGAGACAACATACATTGGAAGCTTTACCTCATAGTAGGGCTTTAGAGGTTCTTTGTGCCAACTCCATCCCCTTAACTCATCTGAAACTCCAACTTCCCTTGTAACTTTTAACAAATGACCTAACAAATACTTTCTCTCCATATCTCCCAAAAAGTACATTCAAATCCCTCATACAATCTTTATTCTTTCCTCTGAAAGGGAAATCTCTTTTTCTGAGACGATGTCCACAAGTCTGAAACATTTTTTACACAACGGAATCACGTAAATTGAGTCTCTGTCAGAACTCAAATACCTTTTCACCTTTTTCACCAAAACCCCTCTGTCATGGGGATTGAGTTCTCCTTTAAAGGCAGAATATTGAATTCTTGTCAATCCAAAGCTGAAAAGCTTCTTTGAAAGCCTTGTCCTCTTCTTGTCATCTGAGATATCATAAATCACAAGGGTTAGCATTCCTCTTCTATATTCTCACCTGTTAATATAGTTTTTGATGAAAGGGGAAAACCAGAATTTTTTTAAAGGTTAAAGGATTGCAAACTTGCCAGCTGTTGTATTAAATGAGAAGAAACACTAGTTATGTTTTTTTCTAATTCTTTTTTCAATGTATTCTAGTATTGAGCTAACTGTGACCCTTTCTGAAGGTTCAATTTTATTTTTGATGTGTTTATGATGAGGATATGTTTTCACTTTATGATGTGGAGAGTTATCCCATCTGACAATAAGTTTTCCTTTGCCATTCTGCCAATGGTAAGAATATTTTTCTGTACTTGATATTATAACATCTCTTATGTATAAAACACTTTCATCTACTAAAAAACATTTTACATTCAACAATTGCAAATCCTCTTCAACCACAAAATTTATAATTTCAAAATTTTCTATAATTTTGCTTTTACTAAGTAAATAGATAGTTTCATACATCAGAAATACCTTGATATAATTCTTTCCACTTCTTGTATCCTTTTTGGAGTCCTTCCCAAATTATATAATCATCCCATTCTTCAAAGTTCTCTTTCCTACTTTTTTCTATTCTTTTTTTAAATTCCTCAAAATCAGTATTGTATTTTTTTTCAAAAACTTCCATCTGCTTCTTATACTC
>JBHIDS010000207.1:0-3668 GCA_046760205.1 Candidatus Methanofastidiosia archaeon | reverse complement strand
AAGGACTCTCCTTCGTTGAGAGAATTCTCATCTCATCATATAAATATATCGGTGGGGGTTCTGGTCTAAATTTTGGTGGGGAGTGATGGTTGGCTCGTATCTGAAAAGACATAGATTCTTCCACACTCCATAAGCCAATTTTTCTGTACTATCTCTCTTTATTTCTGGAGAATCTGCAGGGATATTTTTCGAAAAGTATTAACTTCAAATTTGTTGGATCAGACGATGAGATAAAACATATATTCGATTATTCCTCAGCTCAAGATCTCAAAATTCGAGTATATCTTGAAGCTCCTTCCTCTGAGAAAACCTATCAAAGAGAGGTTGTAACTTCTTGCAATCTTTACTGCACTCAAGAGTGGAACGTTCAACGAGATTAAAATTGGAATTCTGCATCTCAAAGCTTTTAAAACGATGTCTGAGCTCACCCTTCCAGTTGTAAGCAAAACCTTGTCCTCAAAGACTCCTTCATCTAAGAGCAACTTTCCACAAACCTTATCGCAGGCGTTGTGTCTTCCAATATCATAAGCTGAGTGAAGAAAGTTCAATCTCTCATCCAAGATAAAGGAGTAGTGATATGCTCTGGTTTTTCTGTATCTTTCACACCTTTCTATAACTCTCTTTTGAAGTTCAGAGATTGCCTTTGGATGGAGCTTGAATTTAGGTTTCAAAGGCCTTATGAGATCAGACTTTCTCTTCTGAATCTCAGGCAAACTCCCACATTCAGTCCAGATAATGTTGTAGTTTTTAGAGAAGAAGGGAATTCTTTTTTCCAGATTCTCAACATCCACTTTTACCTCAATGATGTCTTCTTTCCTTCTCTCAGAATAACTCAAAACCTCTCTCTTTTTTTTTATGAACCCCTCAGAAAAAAGGTTCCCATATACAAAGGATTTTATATCTGAAGGTGAGATTATCACGTCAAAGCTCAGATGCTCTATTTTAAAATGGAGGATACACTCCTCTGCCACCAAAACCTCCCTCTCACTCAAGCTTTGATTTTTGTACTCTAAAACCTCAAGGTTTTTCATTGAGATAACTTAAAAGGTTGATTTATAAGGGTTGGGTTGAGCAACACTTGTAAAGCTACAAACTTCAACTGGTTTTAAGTTAATTAGATTATCTTTTATTTGAAAAAATCTAATAATATTGATTTTTTCTGTTAAAAAAATCTTATAAATGGTTATTTTTCTATGATCAACTGAGGTGCTTTCATGAGTAAAAATGTGGTTGCAATCCTTAAGATGATTTCAAGCTTACTCCTAGGACTTTCTCTCATTTTTATATTTCATAAATATTTTTGGGTGCTAATTTGGGGAGGATTTTGGGTTACAGCCATTCTCTCCTTTAAGGTAATCTTGACTACAGATCTGAATTCATTTGAATATGGAACTTGGATACCAAAGAGAACCAATTTGGGAGAGAGAAAAGGATCAATGATTAAAGGCATTCCAACTTAGGGATTTGAGACCAGCAAAACATCTCCTCCAGTACCGTAGGGATTGGTATAGAACTCTGAGTCTTTGATAAAATCCATCCAATTTACATCTGAGCTATCGTCTGGCTTTATGTCCAACTCTAAAAGCTCTCTTATCAAAAGGTTATTTTTTGAGTTTCCTATCAAGATAAGATTCATTTTCTTGTCCTCCTCTGTGACATCCACATCAAATTTTATGAGCTCTGATTCTTCTATATCAATCTTAAGGATTCTTTGATAAGAATAAATCTTTTCTTGCAGAATTTCAAAATCAATTCCATCATCAAACTCTGTGTCTTTTATACCATCTGAATCATCGTCCCAAGTTGGGTCATACATCAGTATTTTAAAGTAGTTGTTGGGTCCATCCAAGAAATCTCTCACCTCAAGGATGTCACAAAGGGCAACGTTTACCTCAAAGACATAATCTATGTAGGAGTCATCATCCACATCGTCAAAGTATCCTGTGGAATTTCTCAGATGAGGTACGATTTCTAGGAAGGCATTTGCATCTATTACACTGTTGGGGAGGTCTGCTCTCTCAGAGTAGATGTAGAGGGAGTAGTTGTTGGGGGATGTAGAGAAGGGATTGCAGCATAATTTATTTGAGAAACTCTCTATTTCAGAGAGAGTGTAGAGGTTTACAAGAATTCCTATGGTGCCATTGGCTCCCACAAAGGTGGCGATGCCATCTATGACAAAGGAGTTGGCTCCTCCAGATGTGAGGGTAAAGACATCCTTGTTGGACAATCCAGTTTCTTCTATAGTAGAACCTGTTGAGGCTTGTTTTTGTAGCATTGGAGAAAATCCATGCATTGGATCGAGAATCATCCAAAAATCGTACATCTTACCTCTTACATCCACTATCTTTAAGTGAGCCTTGTTGTGGTCTAAGTCAACGTCCAAGAGGGTCACCTGATATCCATCAAACTCCGCAATCTCATCTATGTAGAGGTAGACCTCTTCGTAGAAGTGTGGATTTCCAGTGACAAAGGGTCTGCCACTTATCATGGTGTACTCCTTTCCAAAAAAATAGAACTTTGGAAGCAATCCATTTAAAACGAAGTAGGGATGAGGTATCTTAAAGGTTTTGACTACATAGTAGTGAAGGTCTGTTTGGTGAGTGCCTTGTTCATCGAGGTAAACTCCATCCACCACCATTTGGGGGGGTTCTCTGATGTTGTCCACTCTGTAGATCAGACCTGGAATTCTTGGAGTTTTTACTACTCTTCCATCGTACCAAACTAGTGAAATAGCATCAGTTGGGGATATATCTCCACCGAAGAGATCTGGGATATGATTGTTAAAGTGTTTTGCTGTTTTACGAAACTCATCTGCATACAGGTCATCGAACCTTACCTGAATCTCCTCGTGAGTTTCCCATGGGTCGAACAATCCATTGGCATTTCCATACACACAATTCTCAAAATCATCATAGAACCAGAGGGATTTTAGGGTGTAGGCAATCCTCACTCCATCAAAGTACTTGTACTTCCCATTTCCATCACTTAGAACATAGGCGTTGTCCTCAGGTGTCCAGCTGGTGGTTACTCCCCATGTCTTGTAGTAGGAGATGGTGCTTTCGAGAGGTCCTCCTGCAACGTTGTAGGTCTGAACAGGTATTGTTACTTCAAAGCTTGGAATTTGATAGGAGAGAGGAATGTTCTCTGCTCTATCTGAGTAGATTGCAGAAAACTCTTTTTCCTCTTCTCTTGAAGCCATGTTTCCAATCTTTGTGGCATAATAGGTTGCAGAAATCACATCAGAGGCTGTGGCGCTTTCTCCTATGATTATGAGGGCTTGAGGTTCTCCCTCACTCATAAAAAAAGAATCTGGAGGAAGATCTGTACTTTTCATTGATGCTGTAAGAGAAATTACAAGGATTGCCAGTGCCACTACCTCTGATTTTTTCACATTCCTTCCTCCTTAAGAGATTCTAACGTTGAAGATGGTATTTATATTCGTTATGGTTAAACTTTTTTTAAAGATTTATCTCTCTTTGAGATGAAAACATAGACTGAAATCCCAAGAAGAATGATCAAAATCTCAACTCCAACTTTTTGAGGGCAACCCTTATTCCTTCTTAAACCTTTCTCTTCTGGACATCTATCCTCACAATCGTTTATCCCATCAACGTCAGAGTCCTTTGGACATCCTCTCTCGTCCACTATGGCACAGTCGGGGTTGTAGC
>JBHIDS010000206.1:0-3703 GCA_046760205.1 Candidatus Methanofastidiosia archaeon | reverse complement strand
ACTCCAAAATCAAGAAATAGGTTTGCATCATCCTCGACAAGAATCTTGTTTCCTCCGATCTCATTTACACCACCAAAAAAAGTTAGAGATGTCATGATAAACATAGATTGCAGGAATATTTATGATTTTTGGTTTATTTGAAGTAAACTCTTTTTTGTACCTCTCATGAATATCAACAAAATAGAATTTTTTTGTTTTAATATGTCAGATAATTCTATCTCAAAAGACGTAAAGCATTCAGAATAACGATTAAAGCTCCAGCTTCATTTATTAAAAGTCCAGGAACCAATTCAATAAAACCAAGAAGAGCTGCTGGAACAAGGAAACCTATTATTACAAGAGAGGCTGCAATGTTCTCTTTTATGTTTGAAACCGACCTCTTTGAAAGGTTTATTGAATATGGTAACTTTGATAAATCGTCTGCCATGAGGGCAATGTCTGCAGTTTCCAAAGCCACATCTGTGCCCACAGCTCCCATCGCAATCCCAACATCTGCCTGTGCCAAGGCTGGAGCATCATTTACACCATCTCCAATCATTCCTACTTTACCATACTTTTTTTGAAGTTCTTTTACAACTTTTATCTTGTCTTCTGGAAGAAGTTCTGCATAGAATTCATCAACTCCTGCCTTTTCAGAGATAGCCTTGGCAGTCAGTTCATTGTCCCCAGTTAACATGATAATTTTCCTTATTCCAATCTGTTTCAGCTTTTTGATTGTTTCTTTACTCTCTTTTCTGATTTGGTCTGCAACTGCAATAACTCCCAAAATCTCTTCCTTTGTGCCAACAAGTACTACTGTTTTAGCTTCATCTTGCAATTCCTCAACCTTTTTCAAAATCTCTTTTTTTAATTTACCTTCAAACAATCTTGGACTTCCAACATAGTAGTACCTTTTCTTTATTCTTGCCTTTGCCCCCATTCCTGTGATGGATTCAAACTCATCCACTTCTGTAAAATCTATTTTATCATCCTCAGCCCTTCTCAAGATAGCCTCTGCCAAGGGATGTTCTGATCTTTTTTCTATCAAAGCAGCCAAAGAGAGAATTTCCCTTTCATTGTGATTTGAAAAGCTAAAGATATCAGTAACTTCAGGTTTTCCATAGGTTAAAGTTCCAGTTTTATCAAAAACCATGACTTCAAGCCCTTCTGCAGCTTCCAAGTAAAGCCCACCCTTTACAAGCACTCCATTTCTTGCTGCATTTCCAATAGCTGCAACCACAGAAACTGGAACAGAGAGTATTAAGGCACAGGAACAGGAAACCACAAGCACTACAAGCCCTCGGTAGAACCATACATTGAAATCTTTTTTGAAGAGAACTACTGGAATAGCAACTGTTAGAATTGCTAAAACTAGCATGGCTGGAGTGTATCTTTCTCCAAATTTCTCTGAAAAAACTTGATACGAGAGTTTTCTTGCTTGAGCTTCTTCTACCAAATGTATTATCTTTGACAGTGTTGTATCCTTGGAAAGTTTGGTAACTTCAATCTCAAGAGAACCTCTCTGATTTATCGTTCCTTCATAAACCTCATCTCCCATTTTTTTGAAGAGAGGCATAGACTCCCCAGTTATCATGGACTGGTCAACACTTGAGCTACCTTTCAAAACCTTTCCATCAACCGGTATCTTTTCACCAGGTTTTACTATCACGACTTCACCTACTTGCAAGTTCTCAACAAGAACTGATTTTTCTTCACCATTTCGCCTAACAATAGCTTTCCTTGGTCTCAGATTCATCAAAGCCTTGATAGAACCTCTGATTCTGTCCGATGCATAGTCTTGTAAAACTTCCCCCAATGAGTAAACAACAACAAGTATTGCTCCCTCCTCCCACAAACCAAGGGCAACTGCTCCAATAGTGGCAACAATTAACATGAAATTGAGATTGAAATTCAAATTTTTGACTGCATTTAATCCTCTTCTGACTGGATAAAAGCCCCCAACTACAATGATGATTGTGTAGAGAAAAATCTTAAGCCTTTCGGAAATATCAAAACGTGAGAGGAGGAGAGTGAAAACCAGAACTGTTCCTGATATTGCTAAAAAAACATTTTTTGGATTCTTCCACCAAATCTTTCTTTCTTCTTTAAGGGTTGGTTTGTAACCTGCTTTTTTCACAGCCTCGATTATCTGGTTTTTGGATATAGTACCATCATACTTTACAGCCAGTCTTCCTGTGGCAAAGCTGATGTATGCCTTCCGAACCCCCTTTAAAGAAAAAACCTTTCTTTCTATCTCCAAAGCACAATCTGCACAATCCATTCCCTCTATTCTACATACAAAGACTTTTTCTTTCATCAAAACCTCTCCCTCTATCTCTCATAATTGACACACCTAACTATCTCATCATAAACTCTTGAGAGAATTTTGTCTGCACTCTCCAACAATTTCTTTACTTCTTCATCTCTCAAACTGTAGTAAATATTTTTGCCATCTCGATGGCTCATAACAAATCCACATTCGTAGAGACATCTTAGATGATTTGATACATTTGACTGGCTTTGCTTTGTTGCCTCAACTATTTCACTCACCTTCTTTTCTCCATCCAACAAAGTTTCCAATATTAAAAGCCTTGTAGAATCTGCCAAACCTCTGAAGAACTTTGCCTTTATAAGCAAACCTTGTTTATATATCATCATATTATGAATTGATGATATGTATTTATAAGCTTTTCGGTTAGCCTATTAACTTATTAGAAAAAAGGGTGGAAATCCTCTTTTGATCATCCACCAAACTCATCATCTATTGCCTTTATGATTTCCTCAATTGAATAACCCTGTGCCTTTAACTTTTGGGCTAAAATAGCTTCTCCAATACAGATGCTGCAATTTGATGCATGATCATCTTTGTAGCATCCCAAAAGACTACCCATTTCACAGTAACAGTAGCAAAATAGTTTAGACAAAAGCTCTGGATCTTCTTTGGCAACTCTATAACCTTTCGCAATCTTTCCAGAAAAAAATGATGGTGAGAGAGTTTCGTATACCTTTCCATCTCCAACAGGAATTTCTCTTGCAACTTCTTGTGTGTTTTTTCCACTGTTCCAAAGCATGAATATTGCAGACAAAAGGATTGCTACAACAAATATCCAGCCTTTACCATTTTTCTTCTTTTTTGATCTCATTTCATCACCTCATATCACAATCTCAAACTATTAGAACATTAATAAGTTTTGTGCTAAAGATTTTGTAATGTTTGATAATATTTATTAAAAAATAACAACAAACTTAATAAATTCCAACCCAGAGGATTGCAAAGAGTTTTAAAGTGGTATTTAAAAAATGGTTTTCTTTTTATATTCAATATACGATTTTCCATATTTTTTGATTAATAATCTTTCCTCAATTATTGCAGAGTAAATTAACAGAGGGGCAAGCAAAATTATTGTTAGTACTATGCCAATTATGGATTTAAAAAATAATCCAAGACCTAAATATAACAAAATTCCACCACTGTACATTGGATGTCTTATTTTTGCATATATTCCATTTGTAATAAGTTCTTTTGGCTTATGTGATATAGTAAAATATTTTCCTAATGTTGCTCTTCCAGTAATCCAAAAAATGAGTCCTGTTATCCCAATAAATAGTCCAATAATTTGTAAGAATACTCCACTATCAAATTGATTCTTAAAAATAATAGTTAATATCAGAATTGAGACTGAAACAATAATACTTATAAGATTTGTCATGTGCTCTTTTTTTC
>JBHIDS010000205.1:0-3723 GCA_046760205.1 Candidatus Methanofastidiosia archaeon | reverse complement strand
GAAATGATAAATTTAAATCGCTACATATTTTTTGATTTTATAAAACCAAAAATCTCCCAAACTCAATATGGATTTGTGTTCATTCCCTTTATAGGTGCTTTGATAGTGGGTCCTATAATCTATAAGTTTGCTCATGAAGCTAAGGGACATGGTGTTCCTGAGGTTATGGATGCAATAAACAGAAAAAATTCTATGATAAGAAAAAGGGTTGCCTTTGTTAAAATTGTTGTGTCCTCAATAACAATAGGTTCTGGGGGAAGTGCTGGAAGGGAAGGCCCAATAGCTCAGATTGGATCCTCGGTAGGTTCTGGGGTTGGACAGGTTTTGAAGTTGCAGGATAGGTATGTAAAGCTGTTGACTGTCTCTGGTTTATCTGCTGGAATAGCCTCCACCTTCAACGCTCCCCTTGGAGGAGCTTTGTTTGGAATGGAGGTTTTGCTTGGAGGATTTGAGGCTATAGATGCTGTTCCAATAATTCTTGCATGTGTTGTTGGAACTGCAATAGCCACCAGTTACCTTGGTTACCACACAGCTTTCAGAGAGGTAGACTTTGTCTTTAGACCAGCAGAACTTCCCTACTATCTTGTTTTGGGGTTTATCTGTGGAATTTTTGCAGTTTTATTTGTTCATTTTTTCTACAAATTTGAGGATTTCTTTGATAAATTGAAAATTCCTTCCTATCTAAAACCTTCAATTGGAGGGCTTTTGACTGGGGTTGTGGGATTTAGCTTTGTAAGTTTTGGAATTATGGGGGTTGGATATGAGGGAATTGAAATGGCTTTATTTGGGAAATTAGCTTTGAAGCTTTTGCTAATATTGTTTATCCTCAAAATTGTTGCAACCTCTCTAACAATAGGCTCAGGTTCCTCTGGTGGAGTTTTTGCTCCATCCCTCTACATTGGAGCAATGCTTGGAGGATTTTTGGGAACTGTTTTCAGTATGTTTGACTCTTCAATTCGTCCAGAAGCCTATGTCTTGCTTGGAATGGGAGCATTTTTTGCAGCTGTTGGAAAGGCTCCATTAACATGTATGGTAATGATTCCAGAGATGAGTGGAGACTACAGAATGATTGCTCCCCTAATGGCATCAATAATTTTGAGTTATGCTGTATCCTCAATGTTTTTGGGAAAATCATCAATTTACACTCTAAAACTTGAGAGAAAAGGAGTTTATAAGCCCCATCCTCCAATCTTGGAAGAATTTGAAAATATAAAGGTTAGAGATATTATGACTCCAAATCCTGTAACAGTTTCTCCAGAAATGCCTATAAGCAAGGTTTTTGATTATATAGCAAGGCACAAAAAGCTTGGTTACCCAGTAATGCATGGGGGAAAGGTTGTTGGTCTTTTGAGTTTCAACAGAATTCGTTACTACAACAAACCTCTAGAAAACCTAAAGGTGAAGAATTTGATGCTGCATCCTCCAACAGTCACTCCGGAAACCTCAGTTTATGAAGTTTTTGAAAAGTTAACCGATAAAGAAGGTGGAAGGGTTTGTGTCGTTGAAAATGGAAGGCTTGTTGGAATTGTGACAAAAACAGATATTTTGAAAGCCTACAACATTGCCAAAAAAATATTAGAGGATGAGGAAAGGTTGAGTACTGAGATCAGAAAGAGATTGAAGAAATTGGTTGGAAGAATAACTTGATTTAAGCTTGATTAACCAAAACCTTTAAAAAATATTCTACAAAGCTAGGGTGCAGCCGGGTAGGGTAGTGGTCAATCCTGCAGGACTCTGGATCCCGTGACCGCGGTTCGAATCCGCGCCCGGCTATTAGGTGAGAGATTTGGAAACCCAAGATGAAAAACCAAAGTTTCCCTTGAAGTTGAACAAAGTAGGTATCACCAATCTCAAGACTCTGGTGAAGATAGGAAGAGAGGGAAAGGAGATGCGCCACATTCCAAAAATAGACATTTTCCTTGATTTAAAGGAAGATAAGAAGGGAATCCATATGTCAAGACTTGTGGAGAGCATCACTGAAACTGTGGAGGAGGAGGTGGAGTACAAGCACATCTCCCTTGAGGAAACTGCAAGCCACATTCTCGAATCTCTGAAAAAGAAACATCACTTTAAAAGAGCAGAAATAAACTTTACCTCAGAGCTTGCAGTTTATGGAAAAACCCCAGTTTCCAAGAGGAAAACCATAGAGGTACACGAAATCACCCTAAGACTCATGCGAAATGAGAAAGAGCTTAGAAAGCTCATGAGAGTCAAGGTTTTGGGAAACACAACTTGTCCTCACTCTATGGAGGTAAACCAAGGTAAACCTCACATCCAGAGAGCCATTGGAATTTTGGAGATAGAAACTGATTTTGATAACGAGATAGAGTTTGAGGATCTGATAGGGTGTGTAGAGGAAAGCTTCTCATCAAGGGTTTACACTCTCCTAAAAACTGAAGATGAGTCTTTCGTTGTACAAAGCATGTTTTTAAACCCACTTTTTGTGGAGGACGTTACAAGAAACATGCTTGCCCTTTCGCAAAAAAGATTTAAAAACTGTAGAATAACTGCAAAGTGCATCTCTCAGGAATCCATTCATAGACACGATGTCTATGCCGAGGGCTTTGTAGAGTGTTAGGAGGACTTTTTTTGAAAAACAGGCAGTTGATTTTTTACTCTTTAATGTCTGCCATGGTGTTTGCCACCTTCATCTCTCAGGCGATAATAGTTCCCTACCATGCAAGAGAGTTGCAAGCTTCAAAGTCTCTCACTGGCATCATTTTATCAGTTTTTGGAATATCCTCTGTAATCTTTGCCCCTTTAGCTGCCCTGATCTCTGACAGAATTGAGAGAAAGCTTCCCATAGTGCAAATAGGATTCATCATCGGAGCAGTTTTCTCTTTTGCCTTTTACCTAAACACTGAAAAGTTTTTTCTAATTCCCATCAGGTTCGCAATGGGAGCCTCCTATGCTCTAACAGCCCCTCTTCTTCAAGCTTTAGCTTCCGAAGCTCTCCCTGAGAGAAGGGGAAGGGCTCTTGGAATCTATAACGCTCTATCCTCTCTGGGTTGGGCCTTAGGTTCTCTCCTCTCTGGATGGATTGCAGAAATTTCTACAAGGCATGTCTTTCTCTTCTGTGCCTTGCTTTCGCTCTTGGGGCTTTCAATATCTCTCTTTTCTAAAGAAAAGAAGGTAAGGCTTTCATTCTACCTCAACTTAGAGCACTTCAAGAGTTTATCTCCAATCTATCTGACCTTCTTTTTAAGGCACACTGCAGCGGTTTCAATATGGGCTTTCTTTCCTCTGTTCTTAGAGGTCTTTGGAGCCACCAAAGCTCAGGTTGGGTTTGCCTTCTTTCTAAATATGACGGTACAGACCCTCTTCATGAGTTATGCAGGAGAGATGGCTGATAGATTTGGTAGAGGAATTTTGGTAAGAGTTGGAATTCTGGGATCAATTGGAATATTCTTGGGGTTTGCCTGGAGCCCAAGCATGTTTTGGATTTACCTCTTGCAGGTGATCCTGGGAATAGTTTGGTCCCTCCTTTATGTGGGAATCTCCACCATGGTGGCAGACCACTCTGAGTGGGAGGTTCGCTCCCAGGCTATGGCAGGACTTCAGGTGACGAGAGATTCTGCTGGGATTTTGGGACCTTTGATTGGAGGCTTTCTCTATCAAAGGATGAGCTTTCAGGAGATGATCTACACCCTCCTCCCCCTGTGCTTTCTCTCTTTTTTGGTTTCGTTTAGGATGAGAGAAAAGTCTTTAAAGCTTTAGATTTTT
>JBHIDS010000204.1:0-3731 GCA_046760205.1 Candidatus Methanofastidiosia archaeon | reverse complement strand
TGTAAGAAAAGGAGATTTCAAGATAAATACAGAGTATTTGAGTGAGGCTTTCTCCTCACTTGAAAAGCTCAAACCTGAAAGACTCATCATATTTGCAAAGAGAGACTCTCTTGCAGTAAACAAGCTCTTAACTATGATAATAGCAATCTCTCACATAGCAAAGGGGAGAGTCTCCTTTGAGTTGCTTGATTCAGAGGAGAACCCAGAGCTTGTAGAGAATTTAAGAATCTCCTCATTTCCAACAGTACTTCTTGAGAACCTCAGATCATATGGAATGCCCACAGAAGCCTCTATGGTTCATCTGATAAGAAGGAACTCTGAGATGAAAGAAGGTGATGGAATTTGAAAGTATCATTTTCTATACTTTCCATACTAATTCTCCTAATGACAACATCCCAAGTTGCAGCTCAACCTCAAATTCAGTTGAGTGGATGGATCATAGTGGAGGGTGAGAACTACTATCTTGACACAAACAATGACCAAATTCCAGATTTTAAACTTGATTTTGGACCTCTCTGGTATGAGCCTAAGAATGGTGCAAAACGTCCAAGAAATGGTGAGTTTGTCACTTTGAAGGGAAAATTCAAAGAGGATAAGTTCGAGGTTTATGCCATAGATATGAATAAGGATGGGGACACTGAGGATTTAGAAGATTGGTGGAGAGATCCTGGAAAACCTCCATGGGCTTCTAAGAAAAAGCCTAAGCTGAAAGGTGGATCTCAAGCAGGGCATTTCCTGGGAATCTTTGGAACGATTCTCCTTCTTCTATCCCAAATCTACAGTGTTAGAAAGAGATATGGATTTAAAGTGGAGAGTGTCAGAATTTGGTTGAGAATTCACATTTTTCTTGGAGTTGTAGGTCCCTTGATGATCCTCCTTCATGCAGGATTTCCATACGATTTCAAGATGGAGCTCTTTAAAGAAGGTTTTGCTGGGCTTTCCACCATTTTGATGATGATTATAGTTTTGAGTGGATTTTTTGGAAGATATCTCTATAGAAGAATAGAGAAGGGAATGAAGGAGTGGTTTGGGAAATGGAGAATCTTTCACATTAACCTTGTCCTCTTCTTCTTTTTAACGGTTCTCTTGCACATTCTCTACTCTCTAGGTGATAATTGATGTTCTTCTACATCTTTTTTGGAATTCTTCAGGGAATTTTAGAGTGGTTACCTATCTCGAGCTCTGGGAATCTCACCCTTATTTTGATGAACTTTTTTGGGTTTTCCTTTAAGGATGCCTTTTCACTTGCTTTGTACCTTCATCTTGGAACAATGTTCTCAGTTACTTTCAAATTCAGGAGAGATTTTTTTCAGTTCTTGAGAGAGATTTCAAGATTTCAAGCTGGATCTGAACTCAAATTCTTGATTCTTGCATCCCTCTCTTCCCTGATTGTTGGAGTACCAATCTATTTGCTCTTTGACACAGAAATTCCTGAAAAGCTGGCATCAATCCTCATAGCACTTTCTCTCGTACTCACTGGAATCTTGATCTACACGAGAGAAAAGGGCTTAAAAAATATAGGAGATGCTCTACCTTTTGAAATGCTCTACGTTGGAGTCGCCCAGGGAATTTCGATAATTCCCGGAGTCTCAAGATCTGGAATAACTCTTGCTGCTCTCTTATCGAGAGGTTTTTCTGCTAAGGAGGCTCTCCACTTCTCTTTCTTATTGTCTGTTCCTGCGGTGATTGGAGGGATTCTTCTGACGCAAAAGATTTACTTTGAATTTGAGTACTTACTCTCTGCAGGTTTTGCCTTTCTCTCAAGTCTCATCTTCATGGAGGTTTTATTAAAGCTCTCAGAGAGGTATAAATTTTCCATCTTCTGCTTTTTGATTGCAGGAATTACAGTTTTGCTGGTTTTGGTTTTCTAAATCTCAATCTCCTTCTCTTTCAAATACTTTTTAATGACATCGTATGCAAATCTTTGAGAACTTCTTGAGCCTTTTAGCTTGAGTTTTGCCCTTGAATAACCTGTGGGATGAAGCTCTACGAGACCCCTGGACTCATCTGCAACCCAGGAGAGTTTTAGAAAGTATCTCTTGAAATTATCGAGATACCTCTGTTCCTTTGTTATGTAGACGTTGGAAAGTTGGTTCTTGATTCTAAGTGCAATCTCATCTATCTCGTTGGGACCTATGGGAATTCCTCCTTCTTTCTTGAATACAGGTTTTGCGATGGAAGTTTTTTCGGGACTTGAGAGTATCAAGAGTTTCATGGGAGATGCCCATATGTTGAGGGCTGAGGGCAAGGACTTCCACAGATTAAGATTGTACTCGCTCTTTAACCTTCTCAAGTGATTTAGGAGTCTGAGTTCGGTGTACATCCTGGAAGGACCTACGTTGTGCATCAGAATTCCCCTCTTTCCTTGAGCTACTACATCTCCAGAGGCTTCTCTTCCCAAGAGAGAGTAGAGCTCTGTTCTATGAGAGGAGAAAGTTCCTATTCTTTTCGTTGGAGAAAGGTAGTCCTCTAGTGTCAGCCTGAGATCAACTGGGTTCACGTTGGTTCTGTACATTCCAGAGAGGGTGAAGTTTGAGAACTTAGATTTCATCTCAATTTGTGAGGCAAGCTCTTCCACTTCCTCTTTGGTGTACCTCAGAGAATCTATTCCAAGCTCTCTCTTCTCCTCAAAGACATCAGGTGAGTCTCGAAGCAAAATTGATTTACTCTCTTGAATGGAAAGAGAGAAGGTACCATCCCCAAAGAGGGTGTACTCAGGTTCGTTCTTGAGTGAGAGGTCAGCTGTGTAGCTCTCTATCTCAGAGAGTTTTTTTGCAAGCTCTTCTAAAACTCCTTTTGCATCTCTTTCAGATTTTAGGAGTTCCAAAATCCTAAGATTTCCAAAAAAGCCAAGTTTTGGTTGATAGATTTCTCTCATCCTATCTCCAAACTTTCAAGAATATCCCTTCTGTAGAGATCATCCACTATTTTTTCTGCAATGTCAAGCATTATGGGCACGATCTCCTTCATGCGTCGAAAGCCATACTTTTCCAAATGAATAACCAACTTCATGTTCTGGTCCTTCTTTGGAAAGTACTCGTAAGGGTCTGAACCCATGACCTTGAAGGCTTCTGTTGGCAAATCCTCGGTGAAGAGGAAAACCCCCACATGGGTGATGGTGTTTGGCATCAAAACCTCACCCCAATCCCTCTTTGGAAGAGGATTCTTTATAATTTTGAGCAGCTCGTAATCGTTGTTCAAGATCTCTTGGATGGATTCATCGAACCTCACTCCCTCAGGTAACCTACCACTTCTCAAGACCCGAGAAGGTCTGAAGTGAGGCTTTCCCATCTCAACGTGCTCGAGCTCACACTCCATCTGCTTTAACCTTTTGTACTCTTCCTCATCATAAGGTCCAAGATCAACAACCCCATCGAATATGTAGATCTTCTCATCAGGTCCTGCAGATGCAATTCCGGCGTACCACCTGTAGGGCACGAGAACACGATAATAGTCCATTTGGGAATCCAAAATCTTAAAGTACCTTTGGTAGAACTCTCCATGAAATATGTCAGGCTTTGACACAGAAACCAATCTATCCTTGATTATGTTCAGTATCCTCCAAATCATCACGACTCTGGAGTCTTCTCCAGACATCACCTCTCCTAAATTTTCCAACTTCTCCTCAATCTTTCTATTCATAACCCCAAATATTCTGCTACCTATTTAAGGGTTTCGAAAGCTTTAAATTCCAAAGGTTTCAGTACTCTCATGGTAGATTTAAAAGGTAG
>JBHIDS010000203.1:0-3772 GCA_046760205.1 Candidatus Methanofastidiosia archaeon | reverse complement strand
CTTGGAGTTGCATATGGAAGTATGGCAGAAGTCAGAGACAAGGAAGAGAATCTAGAAAAGGCAATAGAAGCTTACAATGAAGCTTTGAAGATTTACACTGAAAAAGAATATCCAGTTCCTTATGAAATTGTTAAAAGAAATTTAGAGACTGCTTTAAGAATAAAAAATGAAAAATAGCCACTCCCCCTTGAACCCCCAAACCTCACCATTTAGAAAATTGCAAAGGTTTTTAAATTTTCCCATAAACAAGAATCATGAGAGACAGCACTGATACCTACTTCATGAAGATAGCAAACCTTGTCTCAGAAAGGTCAACTTGCACAAAGCAAAAGGTGGGAACTGTTCTTGTGAGAGACAAACACATTCTTGCAACAGGTTACAATGGTGCTCCTCGAGGCATATCTCATTGCACACCTGAAACTTGTTTGAGAAAGGATTTTAGTTCTTTGGAAGAATCTCATCTTTGTAGGGGGGTTCATGCAGAGCAAAACACGATAATTCAATCAGCCCTTCATGGAAAATCTCCGAAAGGTTCAACCCTCTACTCCACCCACTTTCCATGTATGTCTTGCCTAAAGATCTTGATGAATGCTGGGGTTAAAAGAATAGTTTATAAGAATGACTATGATATGGAGAATGAAGTGAAGATGAATCTTTTAAAAGAGGCTGGAATTCAGATAGCAAAGTTGGTGGTTTGATGAATTCAAAAGGATATTTTTCAAGACATGCAGAAAAATGGGATGAGATGACGGAGAGTTACTTTGGAGAGGAGCTGAGGGAGGAGGTAATTGAAAAGTCTGGTGTTGAGGGGGGAATTTTTGTTGATATTGGCTGTGGGACAGGTTTCATGACTTTAGGGCTTGCAAAAATTGCGAAAAGAGTCTATGGAATTGATTCTTTCAAAGAAATGCTGAAGGTTGCGAAAGAGAATCTGAAAGGTTTTGGGAATGTTGAGTTCAGGTTGGGAGATATTGAGAAAATTCCTCTAAAAGATCTAAGCGTGGATGCAGTTTTTGGAAACATGGTTCTACACCATGCCCCAAATCCCAAAATAGCTATTTCTGAATGTTCAAGGGTTTTGAGAGAGGGGGGAAAGCTCGTGATCTCTGACTTGGACGAACATGAGAATGAATGGGTGAAGGAAGAAATGGCTGATCTGTGGCTTGGGTTTGAGAGAAGGGATGTTAGGAAGTTGTTTGAGGATGCAGGGTTGAAAAATATCATTGTCGATTGCGTTGGAAGCTGCTGTTCTGAATCTTTTAATGGAGAAAGAGTTGAGATGAGTATCTTTGTTGCCATTGGAGAAAAACTTCAATGACTCTCACAATCTCTTGCAATATCCCCAAAGCATTGGTTGAAGTATTTCATCGCATCTCTCAAGCCTTGAAAACCTTTTTCTGTAAGGTTGTAACATTTTGTCTTTCCCTTCTTCTCAGAAAAAATCAGACCCCTTTCCTCCAAAGATTTAAAAACCAAGAAAATCATAAAAGAAGCCCACGACAAGATCGCACAGGGGCAAGAAGATTTTCTGGAGGTCATAATGACCAGAAGGAGTATAAGGGACTTCAAGGAGGGTAATATACCTCCTGAAGATGTGGAAAGAATTCTTCAGGCAGGTATTATGGCGCCCTCTCCGGGCAACAGCCAGCCATGGCGATTCCATGTAATTAGGGGGAACACCAAAGAGAAATTTGTGGAGGTACTGAAAAATACAAAAACCGTCCCACCCTCATGGCGCCAACTTCTTGTGAAGGGCATGAAAAATGTGTCTGTAGTTATAGCGGTGGAGAACCCTTTTTTCATAAATAAAGACGATATTTTCTCTCTTGGATCTCTTTGCGGGACAGCAGCCAGTATAGAAAACATGCTGCTAGCAGCTCATTTTTTAGGGTATGGTAGTGTTTGGATAGGATTCTCTCCTATACTTGAAGCAGTAAAAGAGGTTATAGAAATCTCTGGAGAAGTAGTATGTGTTCTTCCCATTGGACATCCTGCAGACCACCAAAAAGAATATTTTAATCGCTCATGTAAGCCTATGGAGGAGGTTTAAAAATTTTATGACTAAGAAAGGAGGCTTAAATTATGGAAGTTCTTGAAGCAATCCAAAAGCGCAGAACGGTACGTATTCCCTTCAATGAAAGAAAGGTTTCAAAAAAAGATGTTGATGCTTTACTGGAGATTTCAAAGCTATCACCCAATGAGGGCCCAATCGATTGGGAGTTGATAATCGTTGAAGATTATACCACCAAATCCAAGCTTGCTGAGATTGTGAAAGAGGATTTTGGAGATTCTTTTCAGAAAGATAGCCAAAAATTCAGAAAGGTTTTCTCCAAATATCCAAGATGGCTGCGCTTTTCAGAGGCGAAGGACGGGATTGTTTTGGTGGGCGTTCCCAGAATTTTCAGATATATCTATGGTTTTGTCCTAAGCAAGAAATTTGGGCCATTGTTTGGGAAAATAGGGATAATGAACTCTGAGCTTGAGGCCTATTGCAAAAATATAATGAGCAATCCTTTGCTTTTTGGGGTTTTTCTGAATAGGCATGCCAAAGCTGGCTCTACCGGAATAGCACCTATAGTTAACACAGGTAGCATGCTCCAGAATTTAAGACTTACTGCTACTTCTCTTGGGCTTTGTTATCAGGACTTGGGCTGGATTACTGCCACAAAAGAATCATCAGAAAAGGCAAGACAACTTTTAGAAATGTCAGAAGACTATGTAGCCATCAACTTCTTTAGAATTGGTTATGCTGATAGTTTAGATAGACAACCTAAAAAATCCGATTTCAGAAGGGACTTAAAAGATATAGTCCATCTTAGCAAATTTGGGAACAAAGATTTTGAGATTGCACAAATGAAAAAGACTGATATTGAAGTTTTGGATGCTGTAAGGGGTAGAAAGGCTGAGAGAGCATTCAAACCTATCTCCGAAGAGGAAGTTGGGTATATATTGGAGGCTGTCCGTTGGGCACCTACTGGATTTAATGTCCAGCCATTTGAATTTGTTGTTATAGAAAAAGAGAGGGCTACAACCATCGTTGTTCTGGAGGATAAAGAAAGGAGAGACCCTGATCCTGGTACTTGTGAAGTTCTGGCAAGAGGAGGAATCTTACAGAATATTCGTCTTGCCACAAGGGCATTGGGGTTGGATTTAGAGGTTAAGAAACCTGCAATGCCTGAAAAAGAAAATGTAAGGGAAACCTTTTCCATACCACAGAACTACTCAGTTGTAGCCTTGATTAAGGTGTAAAACAAAAAAGGATTGAAGAGGTGATAAAATGGATGAAATAGAAATAAGGAAAGGCGTGCGGGATGGCTATGCAAGACTTGCAAAAAGAAAATCGTCTTGTTGTGATAGTGCAGAAAACATATTTACGGGCTATACAAAAGAGCAACTGTCTGAAATTCCTACTGAAGCAACAGAGATTTCTGCAGGATGTGGCAATCCCACAGCCTTGACAGAACTCAAAAAAGGTCAAACCATCCTTGACCTCGGAAGCGGAGGAGGCATTGATGTCTTTCTGGCTTCTCGTGCTGTTGGTCCTTCAGGCAAAGCCATAGGTGTGGATGCAACCCCCGAGATGGTTTGGAGGGCGCGGGAGACTGCGAAGAAGAATAACATAGAGAATGTTTAGAAAGTGTTGAGGCTTACGTTTCGTGCGTTGCTGGGGCAGTTCTAGTATCAGAGTACAGAGAAATCGTTGAAAAATCAGGTTTGAAAAAAGGTATCTATTTAGTTTTTTGATGTGACCTTGCAGACTAACAATTTTCTT
>JBHIDS010000202.1:0-3788 GCA_046760205.1 Candidatus Methanofastidiosia archaeon | reverse complement strand
GTCTATTAAAGTGAAACCATGATAAAATTCATAGTAAAACTCTGTCAGTCTAAAGCTGCTTTCGATGTGGTTGTGGACAGAAGGTCAATCCCTTTGATTTTGGAGAGATTTGAGAAGGGGAACTTTGATCTGGTTACAGATACTCCATTCATCAAGATCTTTAGGCATCAAGAAATAGAAATCAGCGTTTTTGACTCTGGAAAACTCATGGTGAAGGGAATCTCTGAGAGAGGAGAAGTTGAGAATTTTATCGAAAAACTCTTTGGTTGGGGAAAAAAGTAGAGGGAGATACTACCTTCTCTCCCTCCTCCACAAAATATAGAGTATCATCAAGGATACAACGATAACCAAAGCAACATTCAGACCAGCTCTCTCCTCTATCAAAGTCTCTGCCCTAAGACGCTCAGCTTCATCCTGAATTCTCACCAAGGTCTCCTTGGCAGGTGCCCAACCATACCAGTGCATATAGTCAGGATTCATGTGGAAGGCTCCCTGAAATGCCCTCATCCTGTACTCAAGGAAGATTAGATAGAGATCTTGTTCTATGGGAGTTCTTGCCTCGTAGAACTGGAGCAGGTCTGGTGCGTAAGTCCAGCCTTCAGGTTTTTCAAGAATTCCCGCATCGTAGAGAGATTTCACTTCTCTAATTGCCTCTGCAAAGATATAGTCAATCTCTTTGATTATCTCGTCTGCAGCTTCAAGTTGGCTTCTTGCATAGCTTTCAGAATGGCATTTCTTGCAAATCTCTATCATCTTTTCTCTTTCTCTCTCAAACTCCTCTTTAGTGAGTCTTGCAACCTTTCCAGCCTTCACAATCTCCAAACGTTCCGTTGGCTCCCCATTCTCATCTAGAACTCCAAGAGCCTTTAAAATCTCTATTCTGTCTGCGAGCCACTTCTCATCTTCCTCGGGAAGTCTTAAAGCCAGAAAACCCCACGCAGTCATCACAGCATGATCTCCCTCGATCATGTGACATGTCTGACACTTGGGCGCTCTCCCAGTATCTCCCTCTATTGCGAATATCACTCCGTGCTTTGATGAGGACCACATCTCCCATTGAGGATGGTCGAAACCCATATGACATGTCTGACAGGCTCTTGGGTTTTGTGCTTCCTCTTTTGAGAATTTGTGTCTCGTATGACAGGAGTCACAGCTTCCTGTACCATACCTAAAGGTTGAGAGCTCTTCTTCAGACTTCTCTCCAATCTTGTGACATCCAGCACAACCCTTGAACCCCTCAGAAACTATAGGTTTCGGTTGATGAGCAATCATGGGCATAGCCTTCATGGCAATCCAGGCCAGGGAGTGTTTTCCCTCTCTGAATTCCTCCACTTTACCTGGATGGCACTTGGCACAAGTCTTAGGAGTTGGAATTTCAGCCTTTTCTGCATCTTCCATTCCAGCATGTTTTGATGTGTGACAGCCATCACAGGAGAAGTGAGAAGACATTTTTGAATTTCTCCACTGCTCCACGATACCAGGTGTTACACCTGCATGGCAATTTATGCAAGAATTTGGGTCAGAAGCCTCAGAAGTTTTGATAGAGATGAAAGAGAGTAACATCGCACTCAAAAGTACCACAAGATATCTTTTTGGTACCACTTGACCACCGACTTTACATAGGGAAAAGGTATTTAAAAGGATTATGCAGTATATGTTCGGTATTTTAAATGATGCTTGCCGGGTTAAAGGTTAGAATCAAGGATTTTTGGCCTTGTTTGATAAGCAAGAAATTTCCTAATTTAGAGTTCAGAATCATTGACATTCAGCCAGTGGGGGAAACGGATGCTAGAGGCATCCTTGAAGTTAGAAATACCAAAAACATAAAAAAGGTGGTTGAATTTCTTTTAAAGAGTGAAACCACTCAGGTTGAAACTCTCACAAAGGACAGATATTCAAATTTAATTTCTGTTTACTTCTCCCATGGTCCATTGGTGAAGGTTCTGGTTTCCTCTGGAGTCTTTGTGAGACCTCCAATTCATTTGAGAGAAGGTGAGATATGGGTGAACGTCATTGGTAGGGATGAAAACCTTAGAAAATTTCTAACTGAGAGTGGGAGAGAGCAAAATGTTGAAGTTGAGCTAAGAAAGAAGAGAGAGTTGAAGTACTTTAAAAAGCCCAAACTCACTTCAAAACAAGAACATCTACTTAAAAGAGCTGTGGATTTGGGATTCTATGATGTACCAAGAAGGATAACCTTGAAAAAACTCTCAGAAAAGTTGGGATTGTCCCAATCAAACATCTCAGAACATCTAAGAAAGGCAGAGGAGAAGCTCATCAAGGATTACTTTTGAATTGCTGAGTAATCATAGATTTATATAGGATTTGAAAGGGTGCTTAAGTTTACAAAATATTGTATTTTACTTATTTCTTAATCCTGCCATCTTTTGGGACATACCGTAAAGTTCATATAGTATTTAAATTTAAGTCAGATGAAATGAAATAATTTGATTATAAAAAATAGAAGGAGATTCTCATGGAGATAAAAATATCAAAACTAAGAGAAGATTTTAAGGGTAAACACCATTTACTCACAACTTCAGATAATATTGTTTTATTTCTAAGGGCATGGGAACCTCGTAAAAAGACTGACAAGGCAATCCTCATTCTACATGGAATTACAGCTCACAGTGGTCCTTATGAACCTATGGCTAAGCCCTTATCAACGTTGGGCTTCTCCGTCTTTGGGTTAGACTTGAGAGGGCATGGATTGTCAGATGGTAACCGAGGTGATTATCCAAGCAGAAAGAGATTGATTAAGGATCTATGTGAGACAATTTCCTTTCTGAAGCAGAAATTTTCAATATTAATATTGTTGGGACATAGTTTAGGCGTAGCGTCATCACTTATTGCTGCCACACATTGCCCTGGAGATATTGATGGTTTAATACTTCTCAGTGCAGGAACAGAGATAAAACCGGGAGTATATCCAACATTATCAGCTAAAGAAAAGTTAAGAATCCTTTTTTATTCAATATTTTTTCCAGGTAAACCAGTAATATCATATGAACGCAATGGCATGGTTGGTCTCGATGATCCTCTGTTCAATTTTAACATAACACTTCGTTTTCTAAGAGCATTTAATCCTAAAAAGATAAAAATAGATAAAATATCAAATACAAACCTTCCTCTTTTCGTTGGAATTGGTGAACATGACGAAATTTTTTCAGTTGAATCGGCTCAAAAATTGTTCGATGAAATTCCCAGTGATAATAAAAAATTTTTTGTAATACCTGGTGGAAAACATGCTGATTTTCCTGAAGAAAGTTTTCAACCTCTTGTAGGTTGGTTGAAAGAAAACTTCTAGTAGAAGAAAATCTTATTTTGTGATGAGACTAAATTCCTCTCTCTTCTGCAATGACTTTTTATAAACATTGAAAGCCCAAAAAATACCTCCATTCAAATTATTGAAATTATTTAAAGTTTCTGGAAAGAATAGAAAAATAAGAAGACTCTATCAAAGCTTTTCAACATCTTGAGCCTTCAAACCTCTTTCTCCCTTAACAACGTTGAGACTTACAGCTTCTCCCTCGTTGAGGGTCTCAAATCCTTCTCCAACAATGGCAGAGTGGTGAACAAACACATCTCCACTACCATCCTCCAATTCAATAAAGCCATATCCTTTTCCATGGCTAAACCATTTTACTACTCCTTTCTTTTTCATATAATATCACCTATTTCAATTACAAAGCTTGAAAGTAACTATTAAAAATAGTTTTGTCAAACTCATTCTCTAACTAATTAAGCCCTTATAAAGATTTCGGTCGTTGATGGCATGTTGCATAATT
>JBHIDS010000201.1:0-3802 GCA_046760205.1 Candidatus Methanofastidiosia archaeon | reverse complement strand
TTGTGTTCCCAACCTTTCACTATGAAGAATTTTTAGGAGTGTTGCCCTGGAATCCCCACCCCCCTGACTGGAGTTTGATTCAAAAATTTAGAATGGATGCCTTTGCAATAACAACATATCCCTACATGGTTTATTCAGTAGAAGAAATTCCAGAAGATTACTACACTCAGATAAGAAATTATACAGATTTGCCCTTGATAGTTGCAGAAAGTGGCTTTGCATCAGAATGCTGTGGAAACACCATAAAAAATTTGCATGGTTCTGAGGAGGCTCAGATGAAATTCTTGCTTTTTTTGCTTGATGGTATTGAGGAGATGAATACTTTGCTGTGGGTTTATTGGTCATTGTATGACTATGAGCCTTTGAGCTTTGCAGAAACAGACAAAAACGATGTCTTCAACTCCATTGGGTTACACTACTCTGATGGAACTCCAAAACCTGCATTTTATCTATGGGTGAGGATTTTCAGATTACCGAGGTGGTTTGAATTCTCACCTTGCTAGGTCTTGGAATCTATGGTGTATTTTTCTACATATTTTTGGTAGTTCTTTTAGGTTTACACAATCTTTATGTCACAATTACGGTTTGGAGGATGAAGAGAGAAGTAAGTAGACAGGTTGCGACTCTAGCCATTCTCACATGTATTTGGTTTATTTTATTTCTCTTCAGCTTTTTTAGTAGCTTCAAGATTTATTTGATTTTGTTTTTGGGATACCTTTGTGCCATAGCATGCAACCTAAAAATCTTTAAGCATTCAAAGGATAAAGGAAGGCTGAACAAAATCATAATATTTTACAACTTTCTTGGTGCCTCAGTTATTTTTTTAAGGATGCTTTCTGGAACTGGTGTTGATTTTACAGGTTTTACTTCTTCAGTTTCCCACACCCTCACTCTTTCCCATACCCTCTTTGAGATGTTTAACTTTTTCTTTCTTCAAATCTTCTATCCCGCCCTCTTTCCTCCCCCAATTCTTCTCAAATTAAAAAAGTCTGAAAGAATTTTGGGCAAACTGGAAAATAAAGTTGTGAAAGTCTTTGCAGTTTATGCAGTTTTTTTTATCTTGCTTGCAAGTATTCCCTCAATAATAATGATTTCAAGTTTTTCAACGTTTTCTGTATTTGAGGAGAATTACAAAAAAACTTCAATGAAGTTTGGAAGCAAAGTAAACTCTTTTGCCAACGAGGCTGAGAGTATGGGGGATTGGGAAGAACTTCTCTCAAAAGAGATAGAAATTGCAAGAGAGTTGGGACTCGATTATATGGATTTCTACATAGATCAAAGCTATGTTGAAGATGTTGATGAGGGACGAAAATTGAAAGAAGGTATTAAGAGAGTCAAGGAAGCAAATCTTAATGTTATCCTTGCGTGTGCAGGCTCTAATGAGTGGTCTCTCAACCCTCCAACCCTTGCAGAACACAACAAAGCTATGCTTGAGTGTGCCTTAGAGCTTGCAAAATTCCATCCAGATTATCTCATTATATTTGTGGAACCTATTGCAAGACACAATGGAATAATGCTGAAAGAACCTCTCTCAACCAAAGAATGGATTCAGATAATCAACAAAACAGCTCTTAAGGTGAAAAATATAGATGAAAAAACCAGAGTTTCAATAACTATTGCTGCAGATGAGAAAGGCTTTGAGCTATTTAAAAATCTTCAGAATAGCAATCTTGATGCTATTGGAATAGATGTCCATCCCTTTCATGCAGACATGATTGAAGTGATTTATGAGTACTCTGAAGTTGCTGAAAAAGAAATATGGGTCTTTGAGTTTGGAATGGAGAGCTATAACTTTGGAGAGGAAACGCAGGCAAGATACATGTCCCATCTTCCAAAAATAGCATCAGATTTAGGATTTTCTGGAGTTGTACAGTACGACATAATGGACAATCCCCAAAGTCAGATGGGCTTGGTCTACAGAAATGGAGAGAGAAAACTTGGATTTTTTGCCTACAAGAATGCAATTGAGAGAATAAGAGGGAAGTCCTCTGATTTTTCTTGGGTTTTAGAAGAGAAGCAAAGAGACAATGGAGTGATTTTGGTTATTCTCCTTTTACTATTTTCATACATTTTCTTTAGAGTTTTGAAAAAGATAAAGAGATGACGCTGAGCTGTGTCTTTGATTTTTTGAATTTCCCAGATTTCTTGGAATCGATTTTAAAAAATTCTTTTCAAAAAAATTTAAATACTCTAAAATCTAGGAGTTCTATGAATAAGAAATTGCTATGTTTATCTTTATGCATTTTCATTTCTGTGGGATGTCTGAACCAGCCCCAGAAAGCAGAAGAGAAAAAGGAAATTGAGCTTCCAGATTGGGCAAAAGAAATTATTCTACCCATAAACAAGAGAGATTTTGAAGTAGGAGTAGGACTCACCATAAAAAACTGGCCAAACCACAACGAAAAAGACTTTCTTGAAACTCTTCAAAGATTGAGTGAGATTGGAGGTTTTGTGGGAATCTACAACATGTGGTACGATGCTCCAGGAAAAGCTGGTGAGATTCCAAAAGCTATTCAAGATTTCTATGGATTGTCTTTGAGTTATGACTTTAAACCCTTAATTGCCCTCCAGTTCTTTGATGCCACAACTGGTGAACCATTTCTTTCAACTTCACAAGATCCCATCAATAATTGGACAAATAAGGATGCAAGAGAGAAATTTAAAAAGGTTGCAGTTGAGATTGCAAAAAGATACGAGCCAGAGTACCTTGCTTTAGGTGTTGAACAAAATGTTTACTACTATTATCACTCAAAAGACTATGACAACTTTGTCTCAATTTACAAGGAATGCTATGATGCTATAAAACAGGTTTCTCCTAAAACCAAGGTTTTCACAATATTCCAGTTAGAACTCATGAGTGGAAAGTCTCCTTCAAAAAAAACAGAGCCCCAGTGGTTTTTGATCGAAAAGTTTGAGCCCAAACTTGATTTGGTGGGATTCACCACCTACCCATTCATTCTTTTTGAATCCATCATGAAACCTCAAGACATTCCTCAAAACTATTATTTGGAGATTGAAAATCACACATCAAAGCCCCTTGCCTTTACAGAAATTGGATGGGCTTCCATAAAAATAAGCTCAGAAGAGGAACAGGTGGATTTTTTGCTGAGATTTTTGGAGTTGACAAAGAATTTGAAGGTTGAAGTTGTAAACTGGGCATTTTTGTATGATGTTTTCGATTCAAGAGTTGATGAAATAATGGGAAGTGTGGGATTGATAAAAGTAACAGATGAGACAAAAAAAGTGTGGTTTTTGTGGTTGAGGATTTCAAGACTGCCTTATGGGTGGGTGATGTGAAAATAGTTATTCTCGTTTTAGCAGTGATGCTCTTAAGTGGTTGCGTAAACCAAATTGAAGAGTCAACACCAGTTGATGAAAAGATAAAAAACCATGATTATCCCAAAATAGCAAGCTGGCTTGCAAAGAAAGATGAGCTAATTGCAATGAGAAAACCCTATGATCTCATCATGACAGGCTGGGTCACGCCAGAAGAAGCCAAAATTTTTAGAGAAATGAATCCAAATGTAATAATTCTTACAGGTCTGACAGTTAACTGGGTTTACGACAATGCTGATTGGATGACATTCTTAGAGACAGTGGGAAATTATGGCAAGACAGAAGAGATAAAAATAAAAGAAAATATGTATCTTAGAAAACCAAATGGCGAAAGATGTGCCTTTGGCTGGGCTTCTAAGAAATGGGGACATGAAGAGATTTATGCAATGGATCCAAGGAATCCTGAATGGGTTGAATTGATAACTTCCTTTTACAAAAATGTTTTGGATCAGCCCCAGCACGATGG
>JBHIDS010000200.1:0-3897 GCA_046760205.1 Candidatus Methanofastidiosia archaeon | reverse complement strand
TGTCAGCATAAACTAAACCAAGATTGTTATAGGTTTGTGCCATTCCATGAACATCTCCAAGTTTTTCTTTTATCTCCAAACTCTTTTCATAGTACTCAATTGCCTTGTCCCATTCTCCCTTTCTTGCATAAACTGAACCAAGATTTCCATAAGTCTGTGCCATTCCATGAACATCTCCAAGTTTTTCAGAAATCTCTAAATCCTTTTCATAGTAATCAATTGCCTTTTCCCATTCTCCCTTGTCAGCATAAACTGAACCAAGATTGTTATAGGTCTGTGCCATTCCATGAACATCTCCAAGTTTTTTAAAAGTCTTCAAAGCATTTTCATAGTACCCAATTGCCTTGTCCCATTCTCCCTTTCTTGCATAAACTAAACCAAGATTCCCATAGGTCTGTGCCATTCCATGAACATCCCCAAGTTTTTCTTTTATCTCCAAACTCTTTTCATAATACTCAATTGCCTTATTCCATTCTCCCTTGTCAGCATAAACTAAACCAAGATTGTTATAGGTTTGTGCCATTCCATGAACATCCCCAAGTTTTTCTAAAGTCTTCAAAGCATTTTCATAGTACTCAATTGCCTTATCCCATTCTCCTTTCCTGTAATAAACTGAACCAAGATTTCCAAAAGTCTGTGCCATTCCATGAACATCTCCAAGTTTTTCAAAAGTTTCCAAGCTCTTTTCATAGTAATCAATTGCCTTGTCCCATTCTCCCTTTTTGTAATAAACAGAACCAAGATTGTTGTTAGTCTGTGCCATTCCAAATTCATCGTTGAATTTCTTACTTATTTCTAAGCTTCTTTTATGTGTCTCTATTGCCTTGTCCCATTCTCCTAATGTAGATTGTAGCACTGCTAAATTGTTCAATCCATAGGAAACACCAATTTCATCTCCAATTTTTTCTCTGATTTCCATGTACTCTTTGAATATTTTCAAGGCTTCTTTGAATTTGCTTGTGAGATAGTAAATAACCCCTATCTGAAACTTGGTATTTGAGTATCCCATAATGTCATTATTCTTCTTAGATAATTCGAGACTTTTCAGATAATAATCCAAAGCTTTCTGATACTTAAATTTCTTCTGGTAAATCAAGCCGAGAGTAGTATAAGTTGGAATCTTTACTATTTCGAGTTTCTTCTCTTTCTCTTCGATGTCCTTTAGGATTTTTTCAAAAATAACTATAGCGTTATCAAAATCTCTATTTTCATATAATTGAATTCCTTTTTTTATGTTTTCGTCCATCTCTTTCTTTATTAACTTCTTAGTTTTTGTCACTTAACATCACCACGTTTTATAGCCTCTTTTTTCCATTTGCGAATTTTAAGATAAACAAAATAGATTTGGACAAATGCACTTACAAGAAAAAATATAATACAAAATACTGCAAATAAATTCTTTTGTGTTTCATCAGAAGATGCAAAATATGCTCCAAACAAAGCTGTGCTAATTCCAAAAAGAATTATAGACAAATAATTCCCGACCATAACATCATAGAGATTTGGAAGTGCTACCCAATGAACTTCAAGTGGTGTTAAAGATTCTTCATAGATTTTTCCTGGAGGTAAATTGATTAATGAGCCATCACGAACCTCAACATCTGGCTTTTTTGATCTATCCTCTTTCTTTTTAGGCATAACTACACCAAATTATGTTACTATGTAAAATTGAATTACCTATTCTTATAAACATTTCTATCCTCTACCCCTCCAACCCCCTCCTCATCTCCTCATAAATCTCCTTCTCTCTGCCTTTTTTCAATCTCCAGAGCTTTTCAACTATGAGCTCAGGAGTGCTTTTTCCAATTTTTCCAAATATAGGCTGTCTTTTAACTATGAGTTCAAGGTTTTCGTCCAAACCCTCAGCCTCTATGCCATCACACCTTAAATCAACTAGTTTTGCAATCTCCTCCCCCAAGTGAGTTACGAGTACGCAGAAGGTATTCTCAGATTCTTTTAGGACTCTCAAGAATGAGGCTATTATCTTGGCTGCAGAACCAGGCTCTGTTATGGCTTCTAACTCGTCTATAAGGAGAAGTTGCTTTTCTTTTAAGAGAGCAAGAGGCACCAATCTTTTTAGTGTGGACTCAAAAGCTCCAGCACTCTGGGCCTTTGGTTTTGTGAGATAGGTGATTTTGTCAAAGATGGTGGTCAAAAACTCCTCAGATGGAACGTAAAAACCCATCTGTGATAGGATTTGCATATCGAGGATGGTTTCGAGCAGAGTGGTCTTTCCTCCAGAGTTTGCTCCAGTTAAAATGGTAATTCTCTCATCTGAGGTGAAGTCATGGGGGGTTTCTCCAAGCTTGTAGCTCACTTCTTTGGGATTTTCAAGGTAGAGATTTCTTCCATTTTTAAAGCTAAGACCATTTTCTATGAATTTGGGGGGTGTCATTTCATATCTCTTTATGATTCTCGCAATGGCAAGTAGAAAGTCCAACTCATAGATTTCCCTCTCTCGTCTCAATAGATGTTCCCAGATTTCTGGTAGGTTTTTAAGGTTCTTTGAGGCAAGATACCTTTTCTTCGCAGCTTTTTTTCTGAGCATCTCTTCTACCCTCTCAATCTTTTCAGGATCAGCCTCTATTGGATATGAGAGCTCCTCTCGAAAGATTTCCATAGAGAATCCTAAAAGTTCCTCAATCTTTCTATTTCCGTAATCTATCATTTCTTTATAGATTATCTCAATTTCTCTTGGAAGATTATCTCTCAAAGTCTGAAGATCTGAAACCTTAGAGATTAGCTTTAGAATCTCCACACCATCTATTTTTATCTTGGCTTTTTCCATTTTTTCGTCAAATATCTTTTGAAGCTCTCTCTCAACCTCCGATATCCCTTCCTCTATCTTCTCACTCTCAGGAAAGGTTAGCTCTTTTTCAAACCTCAAGATTTTCTCTAAAAGATCATCGAGTATTTCATCAGGCTCTGAGAGATCAAAGATGCTCTTCATTATCCCAATAGTTTCAAGATTTGAGGTGAATTTCTCTACTTCTAGTTCAGGAACTACATCCTCTATTCTAAAGTCCTCAAGTTTTATCTCATAGTCCGAGTACTTCAAAATTCCATCGTAAAAGCGAGAGGATTTGGAGTAAACGTAAAAAACCAAGGGATATTGTCTCAAAGATGGGATTTCTGAAGGGTCATGGAGTACAAGAGTATCGCAGAATTCGTTCTCACAGAGCTTTGAGTGTCTCTCCTCTTCCACCACGATGACCCTATCGTAAAAGTATCTTTTTCTAAGAGGAGAGAGCCCTTTGAACTTACTGAGTAACCTCAAAAGCTCTTCAAGGCTCTCCTCACCAATTTTATCATAGATTTTCAAAGCCTTATCACAATTTCTGAGTCCCTTCTCTATCAACTCCCTTTTATTGGTGGGAGAGTAAATTAGAAATCTGTTCTTTCCAATTCTCGTTCTTGGAAACTCTGAAAAAAGAGAGATTATCCTTTCCATTCTCTCTATGGCATTCTCTGAGAGAATCTCAGAAAATCTCTCACCAGTTTTTTGCTCATAGGCCTTCTTCAAAATCGCCATAGCAGTCTTTCTCCCCAAACCTGGAACCTGAATGAGCTTTTCTATCTCAAGGTTCTCAATTACATCTTGGGCTTTCTCACCGAAGTGTTTTTTTATATTTTCTGCAATTCTCTTTGTTGTGATTTCCTCAAGTTCCACTGGGGATCACCAAATCAATTTCAAAAATCGATATTTAAGGTTTACCTTTGAGAATCTCCTCCAATCTCTCAAGATCATCTGCCTCCTCAGGACTCTTGTCCTCCCTCAACCTAACAAGCCTTGGAAATCTCAAAGCATAGCCACTCTCATAGTTTGGAGATGCCTGAATCTCATCAAAGGCAATCTCAAGAACAAGTTTTGGGGAGATCTTTGTAACCTTTCCCCTC
>JBHIDS010000199.1:0-3957 GCA_046760205.1 Candidatus Methanofastidiosia archaeon | reverse complement strand
GCACAGGAGCTTTTGGTTGTGGATGACATGGACAACGTCAATGATTGGTTTAAAGAGACCAGTGAAGAGGGTAGGATAGAAATCTCTGTGAATACTGGTCTTAGGATGCAGGGCACAGGTTCTCTTCAGATATTTGCTCAGTTTGAAGGTAGGGAAGTGGGCTGGGTTCAGGCGAACAAGGTTTTCTCAGGCTTTCAAGAGTATCAGTTTTTAAGGTTCTATGTCAATGTTCCCCTACTTTCAGATGAACTTAGATTTCTGGTTCTCCTCGTGGAGAGTGATGATTCTATCTACTACACAGAGTTTTCAGAGAAATTGAGAGAAAAGAGCTGGGAGGAGATAACTCTTCCTCTCGATGAGTTTTCTCTTTTGGAGGAAGTTGAGAACTTTGACGAGAACGATTCTTTAGATTTGGATAAGGTTCAGCTTCTGAGTTTAACCTTGGTTCACCTGGGAGAGGAGAGTATGAGATTTACAGCTTTTTTTGACTACATGGTACTTCTAGAAGATTGGGATGGGAATGGAGTTCCAGACATAGATGAAGTTCCTCAGGATACAGATGTAAATTCTCTTCTCAAAAGTGCAAGAGAACTCTACAACGAGGGAAAATTTGAGGAGGCAAGAGAACTTCTTTACAAGGTAAAAGATCGTCTCAAAGCAATAGGGAAAAAGAAAGGAATTTATGAGATTTCAGCTCTCTTGGAGAAAGTTGAGAGGGAGTTGAGAAAAAAAGAGGCAGATGCTGCTTTTGAGAGAGGAAGAAGATACTTTCTAGAAAAAGATTACGAGATTGCCATTTCAGAGCTAAGGGAGGCAAGAGACATCTATGACGAGTTGGGAATTGAGGATAAATCTAAGGAAGCTCAGATTTTAATCACTCGCTCTAAGGCTGAGCTGAGGAGAGGGAGAATATTTGGTGCTCTTTTTCTTCTCGGAGTTTTCTTGTTGGTGGTTATCCTTGGTTTTTTGATTTTGAGGAGAAGATCTGAGGTGAGAGAAAAGAAAAAAACAAAGTTAAAAAATGGCGTTGTTTGTAACTTCTGTGGAAGGTTCTATTCCAAGGGTTTTGAGGTCTGTCCTTACTGCAGCAAGTCTCAAGAAATTTCCTTGAAAGATCTTTCGAGAGAGAAGATGGAGCTCTCAGATGCGCTGGAGAAGGTGGAACTTAGATACATGAAAGGGGAGATTGAAGAGGATGAGTACAAAAAGCTTAAAAAGAAGTGGTTGTTGAAACTTGCAGATGTTGAGGAGAAGATTTTGGATTATGAAGTTAAGAAGAAGTAGAAAGGTTTGCAAATTTCGAATGTTATGGAAAACGACAAGATTCGAGAGGAGATGAAATCATGAAAAGCATAATCAAAAAGCTGCTCAACTCAGATGAGCCATCTATACGATTCAAAGTTTTGGTGAATGTTCTAGGTAAAGATATCAAATCACCAGAAATTGTAAAGCTTCAAGAGGAGATAAAATCATCTCCTCGGGTGAGGTTGCTTCTTTCGGAAAGAGGAAAAGATGGGAAAATTCCATTTCATCCCTATCGCAAATGGTGTGGTGCCCATTGGGTTTTGGAATGCCTTGCAGATATTGGTTACCCCCCAGGTGATGAATCTCTCATTCCATTGAAAAAGCAGGTTTACGAATGGCTCTTCTCAAGTAAGCATGAGGAGAGAATAAAAACCATCGAGGGGCGAGTGAGAAGGTGTGCTTCACAAGAAGGGAATGCCCTTTACTATCTTTCATTCCTCGGTTTGGCGGATACTCGAAGTGAAGAATTGGCAAAACGCCTTATAAAGTGGCAATGGCCAGATGGTGGATGGAATTGTGACAAAAACCCAAAGGCTATAAATTCGTCCTTCATGGAAAGTCTCATCCCTCTTCGTGCATTGGCGCTACATGCCCGATTAACCGAAAACACAGAATCGAGGACAGCCGCAGAACGTGCAGCAGAGATTTTTCTAAAACGTAGGTTGTACAAGAGGCAAAGGGATGGTAGTGTAATATCAGATGATTTTGTAAAACTACACTACCCTTGCTATTGGCATTATGATGTTCTGTTTGGGTTGAAGGTTATGGCTGAAGCAGGTTTCATCAAAGATGAACGCTGTCGTGATGCTTTAGAGTTATTGGAATCAAAACAACTGCCAGACGGTGGTTTTCCTGTTGAGAAGAAATATTATCAAGTCACAAAAAAGGTAAAGGGAAAGACTGGGCGCTCACTTGTTGATTGGGGTGGCACGAGTAAGAAGAAAATGAATGAATTCACAACAGCAGATGCTTTATACGTTTTGAAGATGGCAGGGCGATTGACATGACCCTGAGATTGTTACTTTGTCGGTTTGTATGCCCTACAAAAAGCAAGATTTTTGAGATGCCAAAAGTCCCTGATTTCTGGGCAATGATGCTAAAATGAGAAGATCGACAAAGGGAAAATATAAAATTATGTTTATAAAGCTCAGATAGAAAGCTTTAACATGAAAAAACTTAAGAACCTGATAATAGACATGGATGGAGTTTTGTATAGAGGAAAAACTCCCCTTCCTTACTCAAAAGAATTCATAGAGTTTTTGAAGAAGAGGGGGTACAAATTCATGCTTCTGACCAACAACTCCTCAAAGACTCAGAAAGAGTATCAGAGAAAACTTTTGAAAATGAAAATCAAAGTTGATGAGAATCAAATACTCACATCCTCTGTGGCAATCTCAAAATATCTCTCAAAGATAAAGCCTTGTGCTAAAATTTATGTCATAGGTGAGAGGGGACTTTATTCAGAGCTTGAAAAGAGGGGATTTGAGATTACAAAAAAAGATCCAGATTTTGTAGTGGTGGGCTGGGACAGAAGATTCAACTTTGAAAAACTAAATGTCGCATGTAGGCTCATAAGGAAAGGAGCAGAATTTTATGCCACCAACACAGATTCCACCTACCCACAAGAGAGGGGATTGCTTCCTGGGTGTGGAGCTTTGGTTGCAGCTGTTCAAGAGTGTGCAGGAGTAAAACCTCACGTTGTTGGAAAACCAAATCCATACATAATTAACCTCGCTTTAAATATGATGGAAGCAGAGAAAGAGGAGAGCGCGATAATTGGGGATAGGATAGCAACAGACATCTTGGCTGGAGTTAGGAGTGGAATCAAAACAATTCTCATTCTAACAGGAATTGAGGACAAAAAGAGTTTGAAAGAATCAAGGGTAAAACCAGATTTTGTTTTCAAGGACCTCGTTGAAATTTTGGAGTGGTTAAAGAAAAAAGTTTGAAAACATAAAGATTCTAAACAAAGCAAAATTTTATATAGTTTGAAGTATTAACTGATATGGTGATGGAATGAATGAGATAGTAGACGAAGAATATGAATGGTTTTGCACTCATACTGAGGAATTCTTTAAAAAATACAGTAGTAAATATGTTGTTACTGAAAACAAAAAAATTGTTGCAATATTGGATGATTTTTCAAAACTTTCAGAGATAGTGAAAAAATACAAAAACCCCTACCTACACTATATTCCAAAAGAGTCAGAATTGGAGCTATTGATAAGATTTACAAGTTTGAAGTATTCATGATTTGCTTTAGTGATAGGAAAAAAGTTGTTAAAGTTTTTAGTGAAGAGTGAATTCCCTTAGCTTTTAAAAAAGATTGCAAAGGTTTGAAAAAGTTATCTAAACTTCAAAATCAAAATTGAAGCTAAGAAAGCTACTATAATCACAAAAACCTCAATCCCAGCTTCTTTTTCAATCTTTTGCTCTTCAATTTTTTGAATCCATTCGTCACATTCTAAAACTTTGTCAGACATTCCGATTTCTTGGTACTTTTCTTTGGATTCTTTCAACATGATGAATCTTTGCCTCTCTTCTATTTAAATTTTTCGCTCATCAACTAAAATTCAAAAGTCATTTGTGGAATTCTCAGAAATCAAAGATTCTTATTAACTCAGTTATTGAAAATTGAAACATTTATAAAGG
>JBHIDS010000198.1:0-3966 GCA_046760205.1 Candidatus Methanofastidiosia archaeon | reverse complement strand
ATGTCCCACACAGTAGGGATTTTGATCTTTTGAGAGTTTGCAATCCATATATCCCTGTACGAGTTGTCTTTTCTGTGCCTAAAACCATAGAGACCAAGCTCTCCTGCACTCTTTCCAGTTGCCATCACCATCCAGGCTGGAATTGTAATGGCTGGAATACAGCTTTTCAACCTTCCATAAACCCCCTTTGAGAGCATCATCTTCAAATTAGAAAGCTCCTCTCTGAACTCCTCGAAGATCAATTCACTGGGAACACAGTCAAGACCAATTATGAGAACCTTTCTTCTCATCAAAACACCTCAAATGAAAAGGTTGCCTCTCTCCAAAATCTTCAAGACCTCTCTTCTCAAAAACCTCCTTGATGGTCTTTTTCTATTCGTTAACATCTCTCTAATCTTAGTTCCACTGAACTCTGTGCGATATCTTTTCTCGTGAGGACAGATCTTCTCGTTTGTAACACCCTCACAGCGAGAGCAGTAGAAGAAGGACTTGAAAAATAGAGGAACAATCCCTAAATCAGGAAACTCCTCAAAGATTTCTTGAGAGGCGTAGGAAGGATAGAAGTTAGAAACTCCAGCATGATCTCTCCCAACCATGAAATGAGTGCAACCAAAGTTCTTTCTTATGATGGAGTGAAAAACAGCCTCTCTTGGTCCTGCATACCTCATCTCTGTCCTCAAAACACTCAAAACTGCACTCTCTTTTAGGTAGTAGTGGTTTATCAAGGCATCGTAAGCTTCAAGAATCACCTCATCCCTAAAGTCTCCTCTCTTCTTCCCCCCAATTATGGGGTTGATGAAGATTCCATCCACAAAGTTTAGGGCGGTCTTCTGCATGTACTCATGACCCATGTGGGGAATATTTCTGGTCTGAAAACCTGCCACATCCCTCCATCCCTTCTCTTTGAAGAGAACCCTCGTTTCAAGGGGTTTTAGGGTATGACTTGAAAAAGGATTTTCTAATTTTTCAATGAGGGTGAGCTTTCCACCAAGCAACATCTCCTTCATCTTTCCTATCTTTAAGATTGCTGGATGAGAGCTTTTTTTAGTTTTGAATACCTTTTGAGCAAGCTCTTTTTTCGAAAACCCAAATTTCTCCTCGATATGCATCAAGGCAAGGGGTTTTTTGTGGAAGAGAATCAAATCCCCGCCTTCATCTATGTCAAAACCTTTTTCAACGTCCAAGGTTATTGGAATGGTCCATGGAAGGTCAGATGAAAGTCTCATCTCATCCAAGACATATAAAAAATCCTCTCTACATAGAAAACCTTTAAGAGGGGAAAAAACTCCCTCTGCTATGTTCTCAACGTCCAGGGCAGTGTCTTCAGAGATCTCAAGCTTTGGAAATTCCTCTATCTGCTCTATAATTTTTTCTCTTTCCTTTGCATCAAAAACTCTCTGAACTAGCTTCCCACCATGAGGGGTTATCATTTGCATCCCTTAGTCCAGATAGCCAAGAGCCCTGAGTCTCTCCTTCACCTTCTCTTCATCCTCTTTTGTGAAAGGTTCTCTTTCTCCCTTTCCCTCATCACTTTCTGCGATTATCTCTCTCAGGACATAGGTTACATAGCTTGAAACTGAGGTGAACCCAGTTTCTTTTATTCTCTCCTCAATCTTCTTGAAGAGGGGAGATGGTATTGAAACTGTGGTGAACTTTTTCTCTGGCATCATATCACACTAATTAAATATAATTAGGATTTATAAAGGTTTTGGTTGGGCTTCATCCCAACATGTTTTTGATTTTTTGGTTGCTAATTTTGCATAACGTCCTTGGTGTTTGAGAAGTTTTGTGAAGCAAAATTTGGATGAATGTAGCGAACCACAAACACCATGTTAGGCAGCTGTTTTGCCTGATGGAAGACAAAAAGCATTTTCTTCAAGTTAGCCAATTTTCAATTTTTAAACCTTGAATTCTTTGGAAATCCTTATCATCTGTAACAAGAACCAACTTCCGTGTTTTTGCAATCGAAGCTATTAAAATATCTGCATCTTCAATAAGTTCTCCTCTTTGTTGTAAATTTGCATAGATTTCTGCTGCTCTATCAAAAATAGGTTGAGTATCTAACCAGATTAAACCAAAAGTCTTACAAAGTAGATTAAATCTATCCAACTGGCGTGTAGCCTTTGCAGATAGAAGTCCCCTTTTTATTTCATAATAACTTATCCCATTTATAAAAATTTCCTTTCCTTCTATTACAATTTTTTGAACTTTGGTCTTTACTTTTTCGTTTCCTTTTAAGATTGCTGTAATGATATTTGTATCAAGTACATATGTCATTTAAAAAGACTCCTCCTTTTTACCGCTTCTTCAAAAATCTTCATCTGTTTAGAGGTTAATTCATTCAGTATTCCTGAAGCAGCATCTAATGCATTAAGCTTTTCTAATTTTTCTAATATAGAGCCCCAGCTACCAAGTAATCTTCCATTTTCAAATATTAGCCTGATGGTATCTCCTTCTTTTGATACTTCTCTTTTAAAACTATTAAACTCTTCTATCTCCTCTTCATTGGTATAGATTTTTTCTACTCGTGGCATTAGCATCTTTAATCCTCCTTAAGTGAATAAAGAAGTAATAAAGTTAATCCACCAATTAAGACTCCAGCAACGAGATTTTGAGCATTCTTATCTTGAATTAATCTTTGGATTCTGTGAGATACTTCTGAAATTGTACCGAGTGGATTACTATAATTTATTATAATTCTTTCATATGATGGGTCAACCTGGATTGTAGCATCGGTTACTAAGAGAAGGGGCTTTGGAGAACTCAATCTTTGATTATAGATAATTTCTGCATTAAGCCATTGAGAATGATGGCCTCTCTCACTGGCTATGGCAATTATATAATCTGAGTCTTCTATTTGTCTTCTAATACGCTTTGGAATACGATTATTTGGCACCCAATCTCTATCAGGAATAGAAGGCGTTACTCCTCGCCTTGCTGCTTCTTCAGCCATTGCATTTACTAAAACAAGCTCTCTTGGGGCTACACTATGGCTAATAAAGATTCTGATTGGCATTGGTATTTACCTCCTCACTATCTATCTTCTCATTCCATACTTTACCAAGTAGAATGTCATCTGACTTGTTCGATTCCGAACTCAAGTTTTCATAGATATCTCTTAACATTATTCACATTACCTCATTTTATTTAGGATTGATGTCTTTTAAAGTTTTGTGTGTATCTAAAGTCAATGTCATAAGCACTACATTTTCTCAATGACAGCAGGGGTGCAAACGATAATCGCTGTTTTCAACTCAAGATCCTCCCAGGGAAAGGAAACTGTAGGTTTTTTCATACGGCTGTAGTGTAGCGGTTAGCACTTGGATCTTCCAAGCCAACGGCTGGGTTCAAATCCAGGCATCCGCATTTATTCACTGACAATATGGATAAAGGAGTATTTCGAAGATTTTCGAGAAAAATTGAAAGAATTATTCAGAAAAGATGGGCTATCCTAAAGATGTCATTGAACGCTTCCAACATTTAATCGATTTGGGATTTGATTATTTCCAGGTGATGTTTCCGGAGCTAGAGAGGAGACACTGGAAGCCAGTAAGGCTTTTGCCCGCTTGATGATGAGGAGGTTGTGAGGGGGGTTGGGGTTGGGTAGAGAAAGTTCACTTTGATGTAAAAATTTAAAGAAATCAATTAATAAGAAATAAGAGATTTTATGTGAAAACACATTATGAGGAAAAAATGCTTTTAATCAAGAAAATAGTGAAAATGGCTTTGAAAACATTCGCACAAAATGAGATCTCTTGGAAGGGATTCGAACCCTCATCTCTCGGTTGATGTTCATGTTGGGAATTGCACCCAATAAAAAAGCTAATTCACGAACCGGCTGAGTACTCTACCATTGAGCTACCAAGAGTTGAATATTTTATTACTATAGGGATTAATAAATCTTTTGGTTCAAGGTGCTTTGGGACATAATTCATGTATTCCACACATCAACAGCTGATATTTCCT
>JBHIDS010000197.1:0-4216 GCA_046760205.1 Candidatus Methanofastidiosia archaeon | reverse complement strand
TTAAAACTCATCCATTATTTGAAAAAGACATAAGAAAATTAACAAAATTGGAAAGAAAAAGACTTTCAAGAATCTTATCCAAAATAAAAGAAAATCCGACAAGATATAGAAAACTAAAAAAATTCAAGAATTGTTATAGAGTAAGAATTGGAAATTTGAGAGTGGTCTATATTTTAAAAGGAGAAATAATCTGGATCGTCATTGTGGGAAAGAGAGAAAAGGTTTACAGAGAAATGAAAAAGAGAATCGATAAATAAACCCCTTGGAGATGATATTCAAGAAGTTCTAGAGAGGTATAAGTTCTACGATGGAAATGGAAAGAGGATCAAAAAGATGAAAGATGGAAAAACAACCACCTACATTTACTCAGGCATCAAAGTTATATACGGGAAGGTGTTAGAAACAGGCGTGGAAACAAAGTACATTGGTTCTATTGCAAAGATTGAGAATGGAGTTACAACATATTACCATGTAGATCATTTGGGTTCAACTAGGCAGGTTACAGATGAAAATGGAAATGCTTTGTTTACTGATTATCTGATATACAAGCCTTTTGGTGAGATTTACACAGGAAATGCTGGAGATGAGAGGTATCTTTTCAATGGTTTTGGTGGTTTTAAACATCTATGAATCTTTTGGTTTAATGGTTTAAAAGACATTCAGCCAAATCTTTATATTCGATACCAACCTTTCTGAAGTATGACCTATAAGTTAGCAATCCTCCCTGGCGATGGAACTGGAAGAGAGGTGATGACTCAGGGTTTGAAGGTTCTCGACGTAATCTCAGAACTTGAGGAGCTTTCCTTTGAAAAAAAAATATTTGAGTGTGGTGGGGAGTACTACCTCAAAACTGGAAGAGAATGGGAAGAAGATGCTTTTGTGGCTTGTAAGAAGGTTGATGCCATTCTCCTTGGAGCCATTGGTTATCCTAAGGCAAGGCTTCCCTCAGGAGATTTGGCTGGAGCCTCAGTTGTCTTTGGTTTGAGATTTGGTCTAGATCTTTATGCCAACGTAAGACCAACGAAGCTCTATCCCAACGTTTATCATAAGATATCTGGAAAATTCAAAGAGGTTTGGCAAGAAAAAAATGTGGACTTTGTTATTGTGAGAGAGAACACTGAAGGGTTATATACTCCAGCGAGAGGAGGTCTTACTCGTTTTGGTGAAATGGAGGTTGCCATAGACACTCGAGTAATAACGAAAAAAGGGTGTAGACGTGTGATAGAGTTTGCCTTCAGGTTGTGTTTGAAGAGGAATGGCGCACCCTCAGATGAAAAACGAAGAGTCACGTGCGTTGACAAGTCAAATGTTTTAAGGGGATGTCAGTTGTTTCGAGAGACTTATAACGAGATCTCAAAAGATTATCCTGAGGTTGAAAAAGATTATGCTTACATAGATGCCTTCACCCAGTGGCTTATAAGAAATCCAGAGTTCTTCGATGTATGTGTGACTCCCAACATGTTTGGAGACATTGCAACAGACTTAGCTTCTGTCTTACAGGGCGGCATGGGAATGGCTGCCTCTGCAAACATAGGAGATAAACATGGAATGTTTGAGCCTGTGCATGGTTCTTCACCAAAGCATGCTGGACGCGATGAGGTGAATCCCATGGCCACAATTTCTTCTGTACAGATGATGCTCTCCTGGCTCTCCGAGAGAAAAAATGATTTAAAACTTCAAAAGGCCTCTGAAAATGTTGAGAAAGCCCTAATTGAGGTCTTGAGGGAGGGAAAGACCTTGACTTATGACCTTGGAGGTAGAGCAAAGTGTTCAGAGGTGGGAGATGCGATATGTGAGAAGCTGAAGGATTTTTACTGAAATTACATCTCTTTTAAAATATATTCATAGGTAGGCTTTTCTTGAAAGAACTCTTCAAGAAAAACTGTGGCGTACTCTCCCTTAGATAAAAAGATATTCATCTTAATCGAATCCTTCTCAAGTTCATATGAGAAATCAGAAAAAGTGCCTAAGAGTTCTCTGTAGGTTCCCCTCGATGAGAGCTTTGGAAGAGATGGAATGTAGAAATCTCCTCTTGAGACTCCCTCCTTTAAGAGAATCTCATCTAAAATATCTCTCATCCTTCCCTTACAGATTGTCTTGTAGCCAACAATGGGTGCCACAATTGGAAAACTTTTCTTTCTTATCTTTTCAATATTTTTTTTATTGCAGAATACATAGGCTTTTCTTTGAAACTTTGAAGTTGAGATCATGTCTCCTATCTCTGGCGTATGTAGGGGCACCTCTCTTTTTCTCCTCTCAAGAATTTTGTTGAAGATCTCTCCTTGAAAGGCATGAACGAAGAGCATGGTTAAACGCAGTGGGAGAGCTTTGAAAGCCTCTGTAAAGTCTCCACCACGATTCAAGACATAGAGCATCCTTCTCTCAAATCCAAGAGACTTTGGAAATTCTTTGAAGGCAGTTTCAAAGTCGTGAGTTTCCCAGAGATTCTTTCTTACCTCATAGAACCTCTCAACTTTGAAAGGTTTTGCAAGAAATATCATTCCTGCCCTCTCAAAGTCTCCCTTCACAATCTCCCTCCCAACTTCAGAAGAGATAGGTCTTATCTCCCCAAATCTCTGGGAGCCAAAGTAATTTGAAAATCCATTTTTCATCTCTTCAAGCCTTACATCCATCTCCTCATGAGTTCTGATGATATCTCTCACCTTAATTGAGAATCTATTTCCAAGATGATCTCCAAGGTTGATCTTATCTCCCCTCTCAACCTCAGAAATCTCAACTCCCGTGAGGCTAACTTCCTCAAGCTTTTTCTTCAAGATCCCTGAAATAGAAACTTTTTGTGTGGTTATCCCCCTTTTATCCTTGAGTCCTGCATACCCAAATCTTCTCCCAGATACACCCAACTGCCTTGCTATGGCTTTTAGAGCATAGAAGGTGTTCCAATTGGTTTTTTTCAGAGTAAAAACTAGGCAATCATTTTTTACGTGTTTAGGGTTTATGACTTCATCCACTATGAAATCCTCTGGATACCTCTTTAGAATCATACGATCACATTTAAGATTTCTATAATTTCTCTAAGGTTTCTAACCACAAAATCTGGCTCAACTTCATAACTCGAGTTGGAATTTTCAAAAAGGCAAGTCTTCATTCCCACACTCCTTGCTCCAAAGATGTCGGCATCCAGCATGTCTCCAACATGCAGGGTTTGATGGGACTTTACCTTTAGGTTTTTCAAGGCATTACAAAAGATCTCAGGTTGAGGCTTTACAAATCCAACTTCATCTGAGAAGGTGAGATGATCAAAGTACTCACCTATCCCAATTCTTTCAAAGAAAATCCTGAAAATCTTTCCAGATGTTCTCAGAGTGTTTGAGATCAGACCTATCTTCAAATTCCCATCTTTTAAGGTTTCAAGAGCTTGCCTTGCCCCGGGCATGAGCTCCGGAGGTAGTTCTAAGAGAGTCTCAGTCCAGGTTTTTTCAAGTATCTTGTAGTTTACCTTCAATTTCAACTCATCCAAGAATATCTCAATTTGCTCTCTTACTGAGATATGAGAAGGTTTTCTAAAGATTTCATATATTCTTTTGCTACTTGAGATGTAGGCTTTCTCAACTTCTTCTCTTTCAAGAGAGAGAATCTCAGATATCTCCAATACTCTTGCTCTTCTCAACTTAAGGTTGTATTCCTCATCTCCAACTATCAAAGTGTCCCATAGATCAAAAGTTACAGCTTTCATCATAGGAGTTTCAACTCTCCAGTTGCTCTATCAATCTCTTCCTCTAAGGCAGGACCTATTCCTACTGTGGTTTTTGTTCCTTTCCGAACCTCTGTTAGCCCTGCATCCTCTATTAGGCAGGCATGAAGCTTTAAAGACTTTGCCCTCTCAAAGTAATCTATAAGCTCTTTTTCATCTCGCACTTCTAAAACCACCTTTTTTCCACCCTCTTCCATCCAAGCCTTAAAGGTCTTTGGATTCATCTTCCTACACTTATTCGATGCCGCTACCGAAGCGTGAGCAACCTCAACAGAGAGCTTACCTTTGGAGAGCTTCAAATCTCTTCTCACGAGAATTGCCTGTTTGTACTTGAACATAATCCCTCTGAATCTAGGGGATATTAAGGTTTTTGGTCTTTCTTTATAAAATATGAGATATCTCTCTTCTTCATACTTCTATTCTTGTGTTGAAATGGCTTTAAGAGCCTTTGGCAGCAACGACAGAAATAAAAACATTCCAAAAAGTTCAATCACTATTGAACTT
>JBHIDS010000196.1:0-4236 GCA_046760205.1 Candidatus Methanofastidiosia archaeon | reverse complement strand
GATGTCGAAGTGTTGCCTGAAGTAATGCTCCACCCCATCCTGATCAACTTCTCCGCCCCCAAAACGTCCCTGTCGGACGAAACAGCGTAGGAAATACTTAGAACCTGGCTTAGTCAGGCACAACACCGTTTGTACATATCCCTCACGAGCAGTCGAGCTGAGCAGGCTGTGCAGACAACCGTTATCCACCACAAGATCAAAGGACCCCTCAACTTCTGTCAGGTTGGTTACATCGCCCACTAGGAAGGTGGGTGAAACCCCAGCCGACTTAGCCTTGCGTCGAGCCTTGGCGATGGCTCTTGGGGAGATGTCCACTCCGGTGGCTTTGAAACCTTGCTGAGTTAAGTAGATCACGTTCTCTCCAATACCACAGCCAAGGTCGATGGCCTTACATGGCTCCAATTTGCCACTCTCCACCAGACGTACCAGCTCAGGACGAGGTCCCCCAATGTCCCACGGTGCTCGCCCGAGATAGCAAAGGTTCCACAATCGTCCCCATAAGCCCATTTTGATCACCTTTGAACACTACTTCTTGTGGAAGTCATCAGGCACTACATTATCCTTGGGCTTCCAGCAAGTCCTTCAGATTGCTTACTTCATCATCAACCTGCTTCTTGGTCATGCGGATGACAACTGGCTTAGCCAGCTTGAAAAGCCCGCCGATCTCAAAATCCATTGCGAAGCTGACCTTTGTTCCTCCCTCGACAGACTCAAAGGACATGCTGACCTCACCGGGAGCAGGTCCTGAGATGGTCTTGAAGGAGTACTTCTTGTTCGTCTCGTACTCTGTGACCTCATAGGTCGACTCTATTCGCTTGCCAATAAACTTTTCAACTTCTCGAAACGTCGTGCCCACTCCCATTGGGCCTTCGGATGTTTGCTCTGCTTCCAGGAGGCTCGACCGGTACTGCAGCTCATTCTCAGGATTGCTTAGAAATGTAAAAACTTCCTCAACTGGTCGATTGATCACCACACTCTGCTCTATCTTTACCATCTCTTATCTCACCTCTCATTTTTGTTATTTATATAAATCAAAATTCATTTATAAACTTTTTCATTTACATTTAGCAAGCACTGCCAAAAAAGTTTGAAAGCCAGAGGATAAACTTTATATTTAAAGACTCAAATATCCTCCATGGTTTCGAGAAAGTTGAGAATTGTCGATCTTAAGGAGGGAAAGTTTGAGAGGGCAGGTTTTCGCTCCTTCGTGAAGACCCCTTTTGGTGAGGTTTACCTTGCAAGAATTCTTGGAACAGTTGTTGATTCTTTTAGAACTCAGGATGAATCCTATCTCTCTTTTACAATAGACGATGGAACAGAAACCATAAGAGTGAAGGCATGGAGAGAGGACGTTGAGAGATTCAAGGAGTTTAGAGTGGGTGACATGGTGGAGGTCTTGGGAAGACCAAGAGAGTACAATGAAGAGCTCTACTTATCTCCTGAACTTTTTGTAAAGGTCTCACCAAATCGATGGATACTCAGAGAACTTGAGCTTTTGAGCGAGATCTTGAGATTGAAAAAGCTTGGAAATTGGAGAGAGGTTGAGCCTGAAAAAGTTCAAAAACCTGAGATTTCTAAGAAAGAGGATTTGGAGAGGGAACTTGAGGAATTCGATCTCTTGGAAGAGGACGAGATAGTGGAAAGAGTCTTCAAGATTTTAGGTGATTCTGAGTTTTCTAAGAGCGAGATTACAGAACTCTCTGAACTTGACGACATAGACGTTGAACTGGCTTTAAGGGAACTTCTCGATGAGGGAAGAATAACCTTAGAGAACGGAAAGTACAAGAAAGTTCAAACCTAAAATTCAGATTTAGAGCATTTGAATAAAAAAACTTATATACTTTAATCTCCCAAATCAAATGCAGGTGGTTTTTGATGCTTGTGCCAAAGGGTAAGATTCTCTACAAAGACTTTGATATTTCAAAGGTTGAGCTTAAAGAATTCTACAGGTTACTTGAGAAGAAGAAGTTCTCAGGTTATGTATCCTCAAGTTCTAAGGGCATCAAAACCTATCTGTTCTTCAAAGAGGGGAAGGGAAATTTAGGTTTTAGAGTTGAGAAGAACTCTGAGAGTTTTCTTGATCCTTCAGAAGTTGTATTTGAAGGTAAAAGATTATCTGTAATCATTCTTCCAGAAGAAATAGTTGGTGTCATTGGCAAACTCTCAGAAAGTGAGAAGATCTCTTCTGTTAAAGTTGAAAATTTGGAGGATGAGTTGAAAAAGTTAAAATCCTCTAAGTTTGATGGATTTTTGGTGATCACTGCAAAACACTCCATTGCCTTTATCTTTCTCTCCCAGGGAATCATAAGGAAGTCCTACTACTACAACACCAAAGATTTGATCCTAAACGATGTCTCACAGATTTTAAAAATCAAGAGAAAGGAGGTAGAAATTGTAGAGGTCTACAAGAGAAAAGCTGTGTACCTTGGAATTTTGGAGAGTATTATTTACTATCTTAGATATTTAGAAAGGAAGGCAAGAGAAGTCTATCAACTGAATCTTTTCTTCCTCCAGAAAGCAAAAGATATAGATCTCGTCTCAAAGTGGAGGCTTGAGAACGCAAAGCTCACACAGAAAAAGCTGGATTTAAAGCTATTTCGAAGCATAAGAGAAACTGAGCCAAAAACCATAATCTCCAAGTACTCTGAATTTGAGGTAGAGCATGAAAGGAAGGGAGTCTATCTATTTTCTCGTGAAGATGTGGGGAAGAGGAAGTACCCAATGGCTTTATGGGAAAAGCTCGGAATCTCTCCTCTTGGAGATTTAGACAGAGAAAAGCTCTTTGAGAGGCTCGGATTTGAGATCAAAGAGCTTCCCAGAGAGAGGCTTTTGAGAAAGTATGGAATTAAAGAGCCAGAGATAGAGAGTCTTTATAGATTGCTTGAAGCCTACAACATCACCTACCTCCTCAGTGATGAGTGGAAGGAGAAGTACGCTCTTAGAGTTCTTAGGATGAGGGAGAGTTAACTCAAAGAGAGGAGAGATAGGTAGGCTTAACCCTTCGTATCCTAACCTTTTTAAATTCTCCAAGCTCCCCCCTGCAAACCACAGGCTTGTAGTTTGAGGTTCTTCCTATCATGGTGTCTTTCCTACCAACCTCTGAGATTAAAACCTCCACATCTTTTGAAAGATATTTCCGATTTATTTCCTCAGAAATTTTGAGTCTCAGCTTCGAAAGCTTTCTCGACCTCTCTTTTCTTATCCTGTCTGGAAACTGGGGCATTTTCGATGCCTTCGTTTTTGGTCTTGGAGAGAATCTTGTGACGTTCACCTTGTCAGGTTTTAATCTTTCTATTACTCTTAGGGTATCCTCAAACTGCTCATCAGTCTCCAGGGGAAAACCACATATCACATCTGTTGAGAGATAAAGGTCTGGAATCTCTCTCTTAAACCTCTCGACCATAATTATGAAATCCTTAGAAGTGTATCCTCTCCCCATGAGCTTTAGAATCTCATCGTTTCCAGACTGTAGAGGAAGGTGAAGGAATTTGTATAACTTTTCATTCTTATAGATTTCTAAAAGCTCATCTAGGATGTATTTTAGATGATTTGGGTTCATCATTCCAGCCCTTACTCGAAATTTTCCTGGAATTTCCACAATCTCTTTCAAAAGCTCTGGCAAACTCGAACCTATGTCAAAGCCATAGCATCCAGTGTCCTGGGCTGTAAGCTGAATCTCTTTGAATCCCTGAGATACACACTTTCTAACTTCTTCTATGATGCAATCTTTTGGATAACTCATCAAGCTCCCTCTCGCAAATTTCGTGGCACAGAAGGAGCAAGAACCAAGACAGCCTTCAGAGATTGGAACTATGGCTATACAACCCTCTCTTTCTCTCTCAAATTCAAGTTTGTTTCTCTTCCTTAGATCTACATTTTTTGCTATCTTTCCCTTCCTCACCTCCCTTACCACATCCAAAACATCATAGATGTTACATCCAATCTGAGAGACCCCATCCACCTGAGAGATTCGAGGAAGGCAACCTGCAAGTATTATCCTCTTTCCATTCAACTCTCTAATTCTTCGTCTTATCTTTCTCTCTGTCTTTTCCTTCACTCCGCAAGAGTTTATTATCACCACATCTGCCATGGAGAGATCATCTGTGAGCTCATCTCTTAAGAGATACCTCATTATCTCAGAATCAGATTTGTTCATGGTACAACCGTAGGTTTCGAGGTAGATCATATATCCTTTTAACTCATAAAGCTTAAAAGGGTTTTTGTGGGGGTGGTTTT
>JBHIDS010000195.1:0-4239 GCA_046760205.1 Candidatus Methanofastidiosia archaeon | reverse complement strand
GATTGAAGCTGAGGCAATAATACATGGTTTAGAATCTTCGAAGGTTCAGCTCTTAGAGTTAGGATCTGCAGATACCCTTTCTGACTTGGTGGGAGTTAGTGTGGCTTTGGAGGATTTGAGGTTGGATGCAGAGATATACTCAACACCTATCACAACAGGTTTTGGTGAGGTGAAGAGCTCTCATGGTATCTTGCCTATCCCCCCACCCATAACCTCTGAGATCTTACAGGGTTTTGTGATAAAACCAGGTTCTATCGAGGCTGAACTCACAACTCCCACAGGAGCTGCTCTTTTGAAGAATTTGGTTGATAAACAAGTTTCTACCTTTCCTAAGTTCAAGCTTTTAAAAATAGGTTTTGGAGCAGGTTCTCACGACTTTGAAGTTCCAAATGTCTTGAGAGTGATGCTCGGAGAAAAAGACACCTTTGAGAGGGATGAGATTTACGTTTTGGAAACCAATCTTGATGATGTTTCTGGGGAAGTTTTGGGAGATTTTTTGAAAAGAGTATCAAAAGAGGTCTTGGATGTCTCTCTGATTCCCACAATTACGAAAAAGAACCGCCCAGGTTACCTTCTAAGGCTCTTGATGGAGGAAAAAAATATCGAGATAATGGAGAGAGTGATGAGAGAGACTGGGACCCTCGGGGTTCGAGTTTTACCTTGTGAAAGATTCAAAGTTAAGAGAGAGGAGGTTTTAAAAGAAATTGAGATAAAGGGAAAGAAAGAGAAAGTTAGGTTGAAACTCTCATACCTCAATTCAGAGTTGATAAAGATAAAACCTGAGTTTGAAGACTTAAAGAGAATTTCTTCAAAGCTGGGATTGCCTCTGAATAGGGTCAATGAGTTGATAATGAGAAAGATAGGAGATTTGGATGATTGAAAAAAAGATTGAAAAACTCTTAGAAGCTCTTAAGAAAAGAGAAAGGGTATGTGTGGCATTCTCTGGAGGAGTGGACTCTGGAACGCTTGCCGCCCTCGCCTACAAAGCCTTGGGAAAAAATGCCTTAGCCTGCACCATTGACTCTGAGGTTTTTCCAAAGTTGGAGCTTGAGGAGACCAAGAGGCTTGCACGTTCAATTGGAATAAAACACATAATCTCAAATTTGGAGAAGTTGAAGGATGAAAACTTTAGGGCAAACCCAAAGGAGAGGTGCTACTTCTGCAAAAAGGGCTGGGCATCAAAGCTGAAGGAGGTTGCAAGAGAGCATGAAATCTCAGTGATTGCAGATGGTTGCAACAAAGATGATCTTGGAGACTTCAGACCAGGTTTGAAAGCTGTAAAGGAAGAAGGTATATGGAGCCCTTTCATCGAGTTTGGAATTTCAAAAATGGAGATTAGAGAGATTGCAAAGATTCTTGGTCTTTCCATATGGGGGAAGCCCCAGATGGCTTGTCTCTCATCGAGGATTCCCTACAACACTGAAATCACTCTAGATGCTCTTGAAAGGATAGAGAGGGCGGAGGAATTTTTAAAAAGCCTAGGATTTGAACAGTACAGAGTCAGGGACTATGGAGAGCTTGCAAGGATCGAGGTGGATGATTTTTCAAAGGTTTTTAAACACAGAGTAGAGATAACAAAAAACCTTAGAAAGTTGGGCTACAAGCACGTGACCTTGGACCTTGAGGGATATGTTGCAGGTTCTATGAATAGGTGAGGATATGGAGCTCCGTGAGATTTTGGAGAGGTTCAAGAAAGGAGAGTTGAACCTTGAGGAGGCTTTGAGGGAGATAAAGCTTTCAGAGCTTGTAAAGATAGAGAATCTGAGTGTCTTGGATGTGGGGAGAGAGGAGAGATGCGGAATTCCAGAGGTTGTCTATGCAGAGTTTAAAAAAACAGAGGACTTGTTAAGGATAGCTCAAAGAATCATCGAAGAGAAGGGAAGGGTAATCCTATCTAGGGTTACTAAAGAGCAGTTACGGGAGCTCAAAGATTTTTCATCTAAGAAGAAGTTCTCAATGAAAGGTGAGAGAACCCTCGTTATCTCCAATAAAAATTCAAGGAAAAAGGGCAAGAGAAAACTTGGAATCCTCACTGCTGGAACCTCAGACATCCCTGTGGCTGAGGATGCAAAACTCATTGCAGAGGAGATGGGGGTTCAGGTTTTGAGCTATTATGATGTTGGCGTGGCAGGACTCCACAGGTTGTTTGAACCCTTGAGGATTTTTCTTGAAGAAAAAGTGGATGCCATCATAGTTGTTGCAGGCATGGAAGGCTCCCTTCCCTCTGTGGTGGCTTCTTTGGTGGATGTTCCAGTGATTGGAGTTCCAACATCTGTGGGCTATGGCGTTGGAGAAGGGGGTTTTTCAGCTCTATTCTCGATGCTCCAGTCTTGCTCCCCAGGTCTTTCTGTGGTAAACATAGACAACGGGTTTGGAGCAGGGGTTTTTGGTGCTTTGATTTGCAAGAGGATAGAGAGGGAGCTTGAATATACTAAAACCTCTTTTTCAGAATGAATCCAAATAATATTCCCAAGATAAAACTCAAAATAATTGGATACAAAAGTATTTTTTTCTCTACCTTCTCCTCATCTACCTTTTCCTCAATTGATACTTCTGCATTTTCTATGAGCTCCATGGTGCCTCTAAGATATCTGAAAATCAGAGCCACCTCTTTTGCATAGTTGTACCTTGCTATAGCCTCTATGACTTCTCCCCTTTCCTCCGAATCCTCTGCAAGCTCATAGTAGCTCAAAGCATGGTAGGGTTCAATTCCATTTTCTCTTGAGATCTCGATGGCAATTCCTGCAGCTTGCTTCGATCTTGAAAGCCTCTCTTTCATCACCTCCTCTCCAGTTGATAGAACCTCTATGGCAAGGCTTGCGATAACTCTGGCTTTTAAAGCATCAAGAAGCGAGGAGGCATACTCCCCATCTTTGTACTTCTCCTTGGCAGATGAAATGAGTTCTGAGCTTTGGGTTATGAGATCATTTTCTCCCAAAAGGCTTGAGGTGTAAACCAAGGTTAGCTCTGCATTCTCAATGATGGTTTCTGAGGCATACCTAATCTCACTTTCTGTGAGTTTCTCTCCTCCTTTCGAATTTCTTGAAAACTCAAACCAAAGGGTTGCAAACTCTCTTAAAACCTTGGCCTGAGAGATGTGGTATAAAGCATTGAAATATTCCTCATCTTCAAGACTTTTTATTGCACTTTCAAGCTCATGTGTGGCATTTTCTATCTCATTTATGGCACTTGCAAAGCTCTCAAGGTTTGTGGTTTTCATATTTTTCTCTTCTTGAGAAATTCTCTTCCTTTCCTCTTCAAGATTTGATGAGATTTCGTTGATTTGATTTTGAATTTCCCTTTTCCTCCATCCTTCAATAAATTTCATGAAGTCTCTCAAAAAGTAGAGCTTTCCCTTGGCATCAAGGGCGTTGTTGAGGGAAAGATAGTTCTTTTCTGAGTTGAGATTCTTCTCACTCTCTGAAAGCTCAAGGGTTGCCTCATCGAGAATCTGGGAGAGCTCATATCTGTATCTTCCCTCATAGCTTTCAAAATCTTTCCTCACATCTTCGAGGAGCTTTTTGGTTTCGATCAACTCTCTTTCAGAGTGCTCTCTTAGAAACTCTGTATCAACGTAAACTTCACTTACTGGAAACCTCCTAAGTCTTTTTCCAGTGAATTGAAATACTGCCTCACCTATATCGTAAACCTCTTTAACATTTAGACCCAAATTCTCTCTTGAATAGCTTATCACGTTCACTGATAGAGGCTCAGATGTTATGAGGGTCAAGGAACCTATTTGTTGTTTTAAGGTCTTCTGAACCGTGATGATTTCCTGTCCCTCTGGAATCAAGAACTTTTTCATTCCAACCTCGCTTGCAACCTTCACTTTCTCAAGAATTCCACCCACAGGACCCACCGAGCCATCAGGATTTATCATGCCAGTCATCATCACATCCTCTGAAAGAGAAAGACCTTCAAGAGCAGCTATCAGAGCCACTGTTATTGAGGCTCCTGCAGAGGGTCCTCCTATTACAGAGGCATCCGACCTGAAGGTTATGAAGAAATCGTAATCAGAAACTCTCTTTTCCGTTAACTCACAGGCGACGTTTGCAGCAAGCCTTACAGAGCCTTGCATATCTATCTCGGTGAGAGGCCATGTATCTATGTAGATGTGCCCTTCCCCCTCTCTAACACTCACTGTGATGTAGGAGATCACACCCACCAAACCCTCCTCTGTCTTTCTCAGGGCTGGGGCTTTGATGGTCACCTCATTTTCCTGAGCTCCCAGTGGCACTT
>JBHIDS010000194.1:0-4262 GCA_046760205.1 Candidatus Methanofastidiosia archaeon | reverse complement strand
TAAGGCACCCGAGAAAGGGAAGACCAAGATGGAGAAAGTTCTTGGTTTTCAGAACAAAACCCCAAGGGAGTTGATGCTTGAAAAGATATTTGAGGACGAACAGTTTAAAAAGGAAATAGAGGAAGCACGCAGATTCAAAGAGGAGTTCGGAAAACTCAGGACATAACGCTAAAACAACCTTTCCATGTCAAACCAGAAAGAGATACTCTTTTTTCCTCCAAAGCCACCTGTTTTTCAGTATCTCTTTCTGGTGAATTTTTTAAGATTCACTCCAACGAAATCCCATAAATTCTCTCTACGTTTTCCTTGTGAATCCTCAACACATGCTCTTTTGTGAGAAAACCATCCTCAAGCAATCTCTTGGTGGTTTTTGGCACTGTCTTAGGACCTACCACAGCCCCAGGTCTTTTGGGATCATCTATGTAGTCTGTCTCCATCAAAAATTCAGAGCTTTGGGAAATTGCCTCAATCACATTGTCCTTGGTTCCTATTACAGAAGGCATCATGTAGTTTACATTTGATAATTCTATGAGGGGTGGTGAGAAGTGTTTTATCACTCTTTTAGGTTTCCCGTTTTCTTGAATGAGTTTTCCAAAAAGAATGTACTTCTCCTCAGTTAAAGACTCTGTGTGTAGATGAACTGCACAGTCAAGCTCTGAGGATAGCTTTAGAACGAATTTTAAAACTTCAAGGGATGCATCGTATATCTCTTTTAAAACCTCAAAGTGGGGAGTTCCAGCTTCTCCAAGACCTATGGCTTTCCTCTCAGATACAAAATTCCCTGCAGTCTCATAAACGTCTATCGCAAACTCAACACTTTCTTTTAAAGAAAATTTCTTTGTAAGATTTACAAATTCTGCAGGATGCAATCCAACGATGGGATAGGAGGTAACTTGAGTTTCTTTGTTTATTCTCTCAGATAGAATAATGGTTTTCTTGAAGGCTTTTTCAAAATCTGAAATCTTTTTTGAAAAGTCTGGATTATGTACAAGGATTAGATGAGTTCCTCCAGCTCTCTGAAACTGCTTTGAAGCCTCTATATGAAGACCCTTTTCACTTAAGTGCATGTGATTGTCTGTGATTATCATGAAGGCTTTTTGATTGCAGATTTTTAAGTCTTTCTTTACTTTCTTGCTGAGAAAGATTTTTAAGCTAAATTATGATATTCCAGCGATGAGGCTTGCAACAGTGCTTTTACTGAACATACTCATACTTTCATCTTTGGGATACACCCAAACTTTAAAAGAGTCCCACATAGACCTTGCAGTTGGAGATCTTGACAGAGATGGAGCCTTAGATGTTGTGGCAGCGAACTACCTTGGAGGGATAGATGTCTGGCTTCAAAGGGAGGGAGGATGGGTTTTTTCAGATGGTCCTGGAGGAAGTGGGACTTATTGGGACGTGGCTCTGGCTGACTTCAATGAGGATCAAAACCTTGATTTAGTGGCTGCAAGAGAGGGAGGCATCGACTTTTGGTTCGGTTTGGGAGATTCTGAGTGGAGCTCAAGAATCATAATTTCTGAGAAGGGTAGCTACAGAGGAGTGGAGGCTTTGGATTTTGATAGAGATGGAATCCCAGATGTTCTGGCTGCAAAGTATGGAGGGGTGGAGATTTTTTTGGGAAGAAAAGATGGTGAGTTTGAGCTTTTCAAAAGAATAAAAATCTCTTCAAAGTGCATAAACGTTACTGCTGGAGATTTAAATTTGGATGGTGAGATGGATTTGGTTTTAACCGAGTATGGAACTGGTCTAAGAGTTTTCTGGGGAAGTGATTTGAAAGAGGTATCAAGACCAGTAAAGAAGGGAAATTTCTGGGGAGTGGCTCTTGCAGACCTTGATAAAGATGGTCTTTTAGACATTGTGGCTGGAAATGATGGAATGGAAGGAGTGTTTGTATCTTACAATACAAAAAAAGGTTTTAAAGTCAAAAAAGCTTTGAAGTTTGGGAAGTACAGAGGAGTAGCTTCTGCTGACTTTGACAAGGATTCAAATATGGATATCGTTGCTGGAGAGGATGGTAGGGGAATTCAGATTCTCTTTGGAGATGCTGAAGGAAACTTTGAGGTCTTCAATCTTGAATCTGAAGGCTACTTTTGGGGCGTTGCAGTTGCAGATTTTAACCGTGATTCCTATATGGATGTGGCTTCAGCAGATGAGTTCGGAGGAGTTGTGATCTTCATTTTGAAGGGAGATGAGGTCTTAGATAAGATTGAACTAAGGGCAGAGAAAGTATATAAGAAAGGGGAGGAAAGAAAGAAGGAAGTTGGTCCGAACTCAATCCTGATTTTGGTTGGATTTTTTTTGATAGGATTGAGAAAATTTTTGATGAAAAGAAATAAGTTCATGGGCCCATCGAGAATCGAACTCGAGACCTCCGCCTTGTAAGGGCGACGTCATAACCTCTAGACTATGGGCCCGCTACACTACATTTAGTTACATCAAAATTTTTTTTAGGTTTATTTAAGGCTTTCCCTCCACGACAAACCTCGTGCACCTGCGGCAAACCCCGCAGGAGCGTTAAAGGTTCTCCTCTGATGCAAACCCATCAGGAACGTTAGAGGTTCTCATTTTATGAGAACCTCTGTTTTGATGCAACTTTTTTAAAAGTTGCTGGGAGAACCTCTGTTTTGATCCAACTTTTTTGAAAAGTTTAAGGATACCACAAGTTTTAAAAGAGGTTCTTTTCAAGTCTGATTGGTGATCCTGTGAGATGGACTGAATTTTACGCCCAGAGGGCCTTGGGGATGCATGCTTCTGAGATTAGAGAACTTCTGAAGTTGAGTACTCAGCCTGAGGTTATATCATTTGCTGGGGGTTTGCCCAGCCCTGAAGCTTTTCCAGTGGTTGATATAGTTCAAGTTGTTTCTCATGTTCTCTTCACAGATGCAGAGGCTGCCCTTCAATATGGTACTACTGAGGGCTATTCCAAACTTAGAGAGATGATTGCATTTAGGATGAAGAAGGAGGGAATAGAGGCAGGAATAGAGAACATATTGATAACAAGTGGTTCTCAACAAGGTTTAGACTTAGTATCAAAGATTTTGATCGATCCTTCAGATTTGGTGATAGTAGAGGCTCCTTCCTATCTCGGTGGACTTGGAGCCATGCAAGCCTACAGAGCCTCCTTTGCTCCAGTGAAGATGGATGGGAATGGTTTGATTCCGAAAGCATTGGAAGAAACCCTCCAAAAGGCAAAGAAAAAACCAAAACTGCTCTACACAGTTCCAACTTTCCAGAATCCAGCTGGAGTCACTCTAACAGAGAGTAGGAGAAAGGAGGTTTACAACCTCGCATGTCAGCACAATCTGGTGATCTTGGAGGACAATCCCTACGGAGAGTTGCGCTACTCTGGAAAGCCTGTAAACCCCATAAAGGCTTTGGACGATGAAAATAGAGTTGTTTACTTTGGTACCTTCTCGAAGATCTTTTCGCCTGGCATCAGGCTCGGATGGATAGTTGCAGATGAAGAATTTACTAGAAAGCTGGTGATAGCCAAGCAAGCCACAGACCTATGCACCAACTCTTTTGTGCAGAGAGTGGTCTACGAGTACTGCAGAAGGAATCTTTTGGATACCCATATTGAGAAGATCAAGGAGATATACAGTTTAAAGAGGGACACCATGCTCAAGGCTATTGAGGAATACTTTCCAGATGGATGCATCTGGACTCGTCCTGATGGAGGACTCTTTGTGTGGGCTTCCACTCCAGATTACATCAACACTGCAGAGATGGCTTTTGAAGCCATAAAACAAAAGGTGGCATACGTTCCTGGGAGAGCCTTTTTCGTAGATGGCACAGGTTTAAACACCATGAGACTGAGTTTTTCCCACCCTCCTGAGGAAAAGATAACAGAGGGAATAAGAAGACTTGGGGGGGTAATTGAGGATTCTATGGAGTAATAGTATAATGTCCATTGAGGGTTTTCTTCAGCAACTGAATGTCTAAGAAAAACCAGAAAAACTTATATTTATATAATCACTAAATAGTAATGATGGATATGGATGATAAAAGGGAAGGTCCACTAGATCTGGAAAGGAGAAGATTTTTAAAATTGATATTATTAGGCAGCGGTTCATTAGCTGCTGGATTTGGCTTAGCAAGGCATTATAGTATCTTCAACACTGCTCCTAAGGCTGATTTTGATTATAAGATAACAGAATCACACAGAAGACCTAAAGCTGATTTTGAATATAAACCCAGTTGGATCAATCCTACTTCTGCAGAAGAAATTCTTTTCTTTCCTAGGATTGTAGAAGATGATT
>JBHIDS010000193.1:0-4276 GCA_046760205.1 Candidatus Methanofastidiosia archaeon | reverse complement strand
CACGTTCAATAGCGATCGTTTTTGCTTCATGATTATTAGATGCTTTCACTTGAAGCTCTGCAATAAAAATACCCTCCGTATTAACAGTAACTCTAATCCCTGATAGATCAAAACTATTTGGGAGTTGGCTTGTCGAAGAAGTCGACAAAGTTTCATATGTAAGTGGTTCAAATGGAACAGAAACTTCATAGACTACATTGTTTTCCATTGCATTTAATGAAATTGATTCTATTTAAGGTTTTCTCATCATTAAACTTTCACCAGAACATTGGAGAGAAAATCTACGAAACCAAATAAACCAAGTAAATAAAAAATCCAGAGAAGATGGGAACAAAGAAGTTGTCATCAAAAACCATTCTCCTTACAAGATATCTTTTTGAGGATAGATCAGTTTCTCCTCTCAGAGATTCAAAGGGCAAGCTCTCAAGAAAGGCTCCCAAAAAACTTCCTGCCAGGGCAAGCTTGAAAATCTCGTAAACCTCAACCTGAGGCTTTGAAACAAAATTCATTATGAATGATGATGCCAAAAAAGCAAATATCACAAATGCAAGAGAACCTTCTAAAGTTTTTTTTCTGTTGTAGGAAATCCTGTGGTTTCCAAATTTCTTTCCAAAGATTGAAGAGAACCCATCCCCAAAAGCCATTATCATCATAGAGGCTCCTGCAAAACCTATGGGAAATATCGCTAAACAGAGAGTGGTGGTGAGGATGTAGATCAAGGGACCAATTAAAAAACCAACCTTTTCATCCTCTTCTCTCGCCATAGCTTTGAATCCGAGCTTTAGAATTCCATTTGGTCTTAAGAGATAAAGTCCTGAAAATAGGGCAAGAAGGCAAACTCCCAAAGCCTCCCTTTTTGTTACAAATCTCAGAAGCAAGGTCAAAAGTCCCATGGAGATGTGGATTGCTTGCCTTCTTAGATCACTCTTCATACTTTTGAGTGTAATTGTGCATTAAAAAGATTTTCATTACTCAAAATTAAGTAGATACCAAAACTTTATAAATGACCTTTGTAAAGGTTTTTCATGAAGGCAAAAGATGTTGCACTGGTAGCTTTGTTCGTTTCAATCTCTGTAGTTCTGAGATTCTCTCCCTTGAAATATCCCACTCCCTGGGGGATGAAGATTGATCTTGTGGCTGTCCCAATCTTGGTAGCCTATTTTTTGTTTGGATTTAGAACCGCATTTTTATGTCTCACTTTGGTGGGTCTAACGATTGTGGTTAGCTCTCCAGACTCCTGGATTGGAGCATCAGCCAAGTTTTTAGCCACTCTTCCAATGTTTCTCTTTCTTGAGATTTTGGTCGTTCTTCGAGGGAACAGAGAGATTTTAAGAGATCCAAGGTATGCAACCTTAGGACTGATGATAGGAGTGCTTTTTAGAGGAATTTTAATGATTCCCTTAAACTATTACGTCTTTCTTCCAATATGGCTCACAAAGACCACTGAAGAGATAATGAAATTTCTTCCATGGTGGGGCATCTTTATCCCAAATGTGATACAGGGGGCAATCGATGTGGTACTTTCGTATCTTCTCGTTTTCAAGACCAAGGCTTTCAGATTGGTTGTAGAAGATTAGTTTAGACTTTCATAAATCTCCAAAACCTTCTTTGCACTCTCTCTCCAGGAGAATTTCTTTATGGTTTTCCTCCCATTTTTAATGAGAGAATCTCTGAGCTTTTCATCAATCAAAACATTCTCGATTCCCACCCTCAATTCCCCTTTACTTTCAAACAAAATTCCATTCCTTGAATCAAGAATCTCAGATATTCCAAAAGTTCTTCTTCCAAGAACAGGAGTATCACATGCCATAGCTTCCAATAGAACCATTCCAAACCCCTCAAACTTTGAGGGAAGCACCAAAAGCTTTGACTTGTTCAAAATCTTACAGGTATCGTTTCTAAAGCCCCAGAATTTTACTTTCAATGAAAGCTCTCTTGCAAGCTCTTCCAATCTTTTCCTCTCAGAACCATCCCCAACGATCCATACTTTCTCATCAAAACCTCTCAAAGCCTCAAAAAGAAACCCTAAGTTTTTAACAGGTTCAAGAGAGCCGATGTACGTTATAGCCTCTCTCTTCATATTCAAAGGCCTGAACTTCTCAAAATCAACACCATTGTAGATTACGTAGATGTTCTTTCCTCCCAGTTCTTTGAGCCTCTCTTTCGTGGCTCTGCTGTTTGAAATCAAAGCATCTGAGAATTTAAAAACGAGTTTTGAGAGAAATTTTAAAAAGGAATTATGTGTGTAAACATCAGAACCATGAGCACTCACGATTAAAGGTTTTCTCAAGAGCAACTTCAGAAAGACTCCCACAATTCCTGGGGGTACGAGATAGTGGGCATGAATCAAATCGATTCCTTTTCTTCTTGCAAAAAGATACCCAGATATACTTGCTGAGATTAAAAAACTCAGACCCCTTAATCTTTTGGTAACGAATGTCCCCCTAATTCTCTTCCCTGAAGCCCTTCCATACGTTAAGACATAAACTTTTATACCTTGCTTTTCGAGCTCTCTTTTAAGGTTAAAGGTATGGGTGGCTATTCCACCTATGTGTGGGGGATAGAGTCCTATGAAGAGTACTCTCATACACCAACCTTTACCTCTATCTTAAAAACCTTTTCAAGCTCAACCGTCAGAAGTCAAATAAAGGATTTACTTCCTTCAACTCTCTCAAAGCCTTGTAAACCTTAAACCTTACCTTCTCACTCTCTGCAGGGGAAAACTCATCATAGAGTTCTTCAATTAGAGGTTTGCCTTTCATCTGAGCGTAAGCCAAAGTCCAAGCTCTCGCCACAACATCAATATCGTAACCTCCACCTCCAAGGGCGATCCATCTTGAAGAAAGCTTTAAGATCGCTCCAACTACTTTCGCAAAGCCTTGGACTGTCAAGTTCATGTTGGTTAGGGGATCTTTGAAGTGGGTGTCAACCCCAAGCTGTGAAATCAGCACTTGAGGTTTGTATTTTCTGATGAGAGGAGGAACTATTTCTCTGAAGGCTTCTAGGTACATGTTGTCGGTGGTGAAGGGAGGCAAGGGCAGGTTTACAGAATACCCAATGCCTTTACCCTTCCCAATCTCGTTTTGAAACCCAGTTCCAGGAAACAAGAAGAATCCACTTTCGTGAAGTGATATAGTTAGAACCTCGTCTGTGTCATAAAAAGCTTCTTGCACCCCATCTGAATGGTGTGCATCTATATCTATATAGGCAATTCTTGAAAACCTCCTCAAGAGCTTTCTTATCAGTATGGAAACATCGTTGAAGATGCAAAATCCACTTGCCCTGTCCCATTTTGCATGGTGCATCCCACCTGAAATGACAAAACATCTCTTTTCCTTATTTACAAAATTTAAGCTCTCCAAGGTGGCTCCAATGTACTCTAAGGCAGCCTTAAACATCGATTTGAAAGTTGGATTGTCTGGAGTTCCCAATCCATATATCGTGGGATTTTCAGAAAAACTCCCCTCTGAAATTGCTTCAACTGCATCTACGTAGGAAGAAGAGTGAGCAAGGAGCAAATCTTTTTTGGTGGCATCTTTAGGATTTACAACATCCTCATCTTCAAGCAATCCATACTTTCTGCAAAGCTCAAAGGTCAGTCTCAATCTCTCCTGCCTTAAAGGATGATCATCTGTGAACTTGTACCTTGCAAGCTTGTCAGAGTAGATGAAGGGAGCTCGCATGAAAAAAGTTCTTTTTGAGGTTTATAAATCCTATCCCTGAACAGATAGTATGGCTCCTCTTTCAAAGATTGCCTTTAAAAGTTCATCCTTAGTTTCTCCTTCGATACCAAAATGCCTCTTGATTTTTTGGATCTTTTCCTGGTTCAGCTCAAAAACTGAATCGTTTCTCAAAGCACCAAATCTTCTCAAAACCTCATCTATCCTCTCGTGAAAGATCAAGATTCCAACAACTTTCAAACCTTCTCTTATTCCAAAATTCAAAGCCTTTTTAATCTGTCTCTCACCAGAAAGTCTCACCAAAAACTCCATCCTAAAATCCTTTGCAACGTTCTCTCCTCTCTCAATGGAATTTTGAGCCAACCTGCAGGCAAATAAAGCATGTTCTATACAACATACATAGGTGGGATCAAAGAGCACACAATCCTTCGCGTTCTCCAAGAGCTTCTCGACTGCTCTCACTTCGAGTTTAGCACCCACAACCACCATATCTAAAATTATGAGGGATTCTTAAAAGTCTTTTGCTATGAAGGTTTTCTTCAAGATTTTCATTTTATTTGATGAAAAAATCAGAAACCGAAAACTATTTATAGGAT
>JBHIDS010000192.1:0-4277 GCA_046760205.1 Candidatus Methanofastidiosia archaeon | reverse complement strand
TTCACTCAAACCCCTCCTTATAACCCTCCAACCTCGAAACCTTCCCCTTTTCCAAAAACTCTGAGATCAGCTTCTCAATGCCAATCCCAACGTAAGGAATCTCTCTCAGCCTTCCTCTTTTGTAAAACTCTTCCACATCTATCTTCAGATTTTCGATGGTGTTTCCAGCCTTCTCATAGCTTTTAAAAGAGTAAGAATCCTTTCCTTCGAGTTGGGAAAAGTAGGAAAGTTGCAACAACATGGTGGAAACTTCAAGGTTCTTTTTAAATCGGCATTTTGGAATGTACCTCTCAATCCAGTATGGAATTTTGTATTCTCTACAGAGCTCTATTGAGGTTTGCATCAGGGGATTTACATATTCAGATGGTGGGCTCCAGCCCTTTTTGTACAAGGTTTTATACATAGGAAAAACCTCAGGAAAGTCCTTCTTCAAAACTCTAAACATCAATTCCCTATCCTCTTCTTTCAAGGTCATGGTTCCTAAAAGGATGTAAGATGCCCCAGAATCCTTTGCCTTGGATATCACAGCCTCAAGATTTTCCCTGGAATCTGAGAGCAGGGGGAGAACAGGGATGTAGGTAACACCACATCTAATTTTCTTTCTCGTGAGCTTTTCAATAGCTCTAAACCTTGCCGCAGGGGGAGAGGTCTTTGGTTCAAATTTCCTTGATAACTTTGCATCTGAAGTTGAGAAGGAGAAAGAAATGGTTAACCAGGATTTATCTGAGAGCTCTTTTAGAAGCTCTAAATCTCTCAAAACCAAAGCTGATTTGGTCATTATGTGAAGCGGAACCCCATATTTTAAAAAAATCTTCAAGAGCCTTTGGGTGAGCCTGTACTTGGCTTCAGCCTGTTGAAAGGCATCTGAGGTTCCTGAGCCTATGTACAAAGTTGGCTTTCTCGTCTCGTATCCAAACTCAAAGAGGTTTTTCTGGTTTGGAAATCTCTTCTCAAGTTCTTTTTTCAAAATCTCTTCTGAATTAACCTTTACATAAACTCTGTTTGAGAAATCTTTAACCCCATAGTAGGAGTTTCTTCCATCACAGTACACACACTGATGCTCACAACCTCTGTAGGGAGAGCAACCATTTTCAGTCCAAAACCAAGAGTCTACATGATCCTTCCTCTTGAGCATTGATTTGCAACGATACTCAACGTACTCCATGAACTTCTTATGAGAAAGGCTTATATAAGTTTTGAGTTTGCAGAATTTATGCGAAAGATATTTTTAATCTCTTTAATCTCAACGCTCTCAGTACTTCTGATATTCAAATTCATAAACCTGGAATTTTTGCTTTTCATGCCAATTTTTTTAGGTTTTTTCGTATTTCCTGGTATTTTTCTAACTTTGATCTTTTTCAAAGAGAGCCCAACTTCAGAGAAGGTGATACTCACATTCCTTCTAAGCACTGGGATAAATACTTACCTTTTCCTCATCCTAGGATTTATAAACTTCCTAACGGGACAAAACCTTGCTCTTGCATCTATTATCCTTAACTTTTCTCTCTTTTTTATCTATCTCAGAAAGGCAGAGAGAATGGATATCTCCAAGTTAAAATTGAATCCATTCAAAATCTTGAGTCTTTCCTTCATTTCACTCATTCTTCTATCCCTTCTCTACACCTCTCTTCACCTTCCCTTTCTCTCCTGGGACACCATTGCCTCCTTCAACTATTGGGCAGAGATGCTCGTTAGTCTTGGAGGTTTTAGAGGTGAGGTCTTTATGGGGTATCCTCCCCTCTTTTACTTCTCAATAAGTTGGGTCTATCTATTATCTGGGAGTTTCAACCAGCACATGGCAAGGATGATTCCCCTCGCCTTTGGGTTTATGGTTTTGGTGATTTCATATAATATGTCTTCAAAGTTTAAAATCGATGGGCTTCTTACCCTCCTTTTTTTCATCGCTCTTCCAGAATCCATTATCTATCTCTCCATAGGGTATGCAGATATGCCTGCAACCTTTTACCTTCTGTGTGGAATCTATTTCGTCATGCTGTTTTCAGAAAACCTTGAGAAAAAGTATCTCTATCTTGCAGGTTTATCTTCAGGGCTTTCACTTTTCACAAAGCAAACCCCAGTCCTTCTGGTTGTTGCAATTTCTTTCTATCTCTTCTTGATGTTGAAGGGAAAAATTTCAAACAAAAGAGCCCTTAGGCTCAGTTTATTCCTGCTTTCGATCTCTCTCTTGATAGCTCTGCCCTGGTACCTGCGAGTCTATTCGATCTCACCTAAGAGTTACGTATTGAAGTTTCAAGAGATAACATCCTTTACATATCTCTGGGGAGAGGAACTCTCTGAAAGTTACACAAAGAGAATCTCTCTAGCCTTGAAAAATCTCTTAGAGTTCTACACTCTGCCTCTGGGAATTATTTTTTTTGCTGGATTCCTCTACACCTTGAGAATGAAAGATTTTCGCCTCATAAATCTAACCTTTATTTTACCTTGGCTTTTTATCTGGACCTTTTTTGCATCCTTTGGAACGAGATATTTGATCTACATCACGCCACTTATCACCTTGAGTGCATCCAAGATAACACAGGACTCCCTTAAAGCTTTCAAAAAATTGAGAGGACAAAGGGAGCAGAAAAAACAGTTTGTATTGATAATTTTAACGAGCTTTTTGTTTCTCACTTCTTTCATCCTCCTCTTAAATCTTGCAGGTCATGGGATTTCGCAGATTAAATCTGTAAGAGAGGTGAAGGAGCTGAAAGATTTGAGTGACGATGAGATTAGAGTTGAGATTTTGGGAGATGCGTTTAAGGTTTTATCTTATGTGGAAAATGAGGAGAAATTTTTTGGGAAACTCATCCTTACCCCAGACTCTCGAATGCCTGCTCTAAATCCATCGTTTAAGCAGGTTTATCCAAAGAACTTCAAAGACCTAAAATATGCAGACTTTCTGGTGGTCTCTGATTGGATGTTCAAGCGTAGAGATTGGAGGGCAAGCGAAGTTGGAGAAGAGATAGCATCTGGAAAACTCCAACATTTCTCAGTTGAGAGAGAGTTTAAAGGTTACACTCTATATAGAGTTGAGGGTGGGGGGTGGAGGTCATGGTGGGAAATCTTGAGTACACCAACAAAATTCTCAAAATCTCAGCTTCCTTTCATGATTACAAATTAAAAATCTTTATGGATGGGAATTTGATACATGAGGAATCAGAGGATGAGGTTTCAATTCCCCTAAATCTCAACTTTGGTTCCCACAAGTTAGAGCTTCATCTCTTCGATTCTGAGAATCTGATAGAGATTCTGGTTTTTAGAATTGAATCTCAAGAAAACAAGATTTCTGAAGAATTAAAACTTATTTATGGTTTTATTATCTTTTTTCTGATTTTCTATATCTTATCCCTGGATAAACTGTCTAAGAAGTTGTGAAAACTCGAAAGGCTCTCTAAATCCGATTATAGAGCCCAACTTGTTTCCATCCGAGTCGAGGATTACCACCGTAGGCAAAGCTCGAGCCCCATATCTTGATTGTAAACCTGGATACCTATCAACATCCACCTTCACTATGATGAAGTACTTTAAAATGAGATCCTCAACTTCAGAATCTGGAAAGGTTATCTTGTCTGCCTTGATGCACCAAACGCACCAAACAGCCCAGAAGTCCACCAAAACCAGTTTGTTCTCCTCTCCTGCAAGCTCCAAAGCCTTGGGAATGTCGTTCCATATCCATTCAAGCCGTTCTGAGTACTCTCTGTAACCTTTTGCAGGCTCGTTGATATATTTTCCTTTTGGTTTTGCGCTTTCCAAAAAAGAGCTTGAGGTGTTGTATATGAGCACCAGAAAAAGAACACCGATGAAAAGATAGATGATTTTGTCCTTTTTATTCATGAATCTCACTTTCCGAGAAAGCCTGCAAGAAGGTTTGCAAACTCCTCTGCCTTTCTGAATCCAACGATTCTTCCCTTCACATTGCCCTCTTTATCCAGTATCACGACTGTCGGAAGTCCTCTTATTCCATACTCTACTGCAAGCTCTTTGTATCTATCATGATCTATCTTCACTGCAATGTAGTACTTTTTGATGATGCCCTCTACGCGAGAATCTGGAAAAGTCTCTTTATCTGCCTTGATGCACCAACCACACCAGGAAGCCCAGAAGTCTAAAAGCACCAGCTTGTCCTCTTTTCTTGCAAGCTCCAAAGCCTTCGGAATATCGTTCCATATCCAACCGATGTTTGAGTACTCTACATAACCCTGTGCAGGCTCGTTTACATATTTGGAAGAGGAAACGATCCCCTCCACCTCGCTCATCTCTACTTCACTTTCTCCAGG
>JBHIDS010000191.1:0-4290 GCA_046760205.1 Candidatus Methanofastidiosia archaeon | reverse complement strand
GAGGAAAACTTGAGGAGATTGCAGACTTTGTAATAGAACACGATCGGTGGGTGATCTCAGACGAGGTCTACGAGAAGTTCAACTATGAGGGAAGACATTTAAGTATTGGAGCCTTAAATGGAATGGAGGAAAGGGCTATCACTCTAAACTCTTTTTCAAAGACCTATGGAATGACTGGGTGGAGAGTAGGCTATGTGATAGCATGGAAGGAGTTGATAGAGAGAATTTCAAGGTTTTCCCTCTATACCATAGTTTGTCCTTCATCCTTTGTTCAGAGAGGTGCAATCTCAGCTTTTAAAGGTTCTCAGGATTTCTTTCATAAGGTTCTAAAGGAGTACAAGAGGAGGAGAGATATCATATGCAAGAGGTTAGAGGGCATCGATGGGGTTTCTCTCTCTGAGCCTGAAGGAACGTTCTACTGCTTTCCAGACATTTGCGGAACTGGACTTTCAAGTGAAGAGTTCTTTTGGCTTCTTTTTAAGAAAGCCAAGGTGGGATGTGTTCCTGGAAGCATCTTTGGAAAGGCAGGTGAGGGAAAGGTGAGATTCTCCTTTGCAGTAAGTACCAGAAAGATAGAGAAAGCCTTTGAAAGGATAAAAAGAGTGCTTTAGATGAAAAGTAGCCCAAGAAAGATAATGGTTAAGACTAAGAGAATTGTCGGAATGAGAAGCACTGCAAGGCTCCTTCTGTTAGAGAGCATGTAAACCTTCCTGATACCCAGAAACTGAATGTAAAAGCTCCACAAGAAGAGAAGAGAGTTTATCCAAACTGCAATCTCTGGGCTCAGAAATCCTAAAAGCCCTCGAAAGATGAGGGGAATTTGTGCAAACCCGAAGATTCTCAAGATGGAGTCAAAAAATCCCTTACCTCCGAGAATTAGGGCAAAGTAGTGTGCCATCTTTGAAGAGGCGTACCATGAGATGAGGGGAAGTATTAAGAATAAAATTGAGAATTCCTTCAAAGGGAGGACTGCAGCGCTGGAGAGGAGAACTATGAGGGCAGGCTCTAAAAGTGAGATGACATGGCTCAACCTTGAAATCTCCTCAACAGCTTTTGCAGGATTTGTGAGGGTGAGTATCACTCTCTCAAAGAGATTCATGCAGGAACTTTATCACAAGGTTTAAATAGCTTTCCTCACACAAAAATCATGACATCCTGGAGAGAAGCCTTGGGAGGTGGCAGAAATCTAAAGAGGAATGTGTTCTTTGCCCTCTCCTTTCTGAATTTTTTGATTGGAAGGTTGTCCTCTGATCGAGCTCTCTACCTCTTGGCTTTGCTCTGCCTTTCTTTGTCCTACCTCGTGTGGGCAAGACTAGAGCTTTCATGGGAATTTCCAAAGAGGATTGTCAAAGGAGATACCTTCATCCTCTCCATTCATCTTAAAAACAAGGCTTTCTCAAAATCCAAGGTTCAGGGAGATCTGGTTAGAGATTTGGTTTTAAAGGTAAAAACTCAAAAAGGACTTGCGGTGAGAGGAAAATCTAAAAAGATACTCTCTGAGCTGGAAGCTTCAAAGACCAAGAGAGTAGATTTTAAAATCAGAGCAGATAAAACCCTCTCCCCAGATCTGTACTGGTTCAGGTTGGAGTCTGAGTCAAGTGCTGGAAAAACCAACACTTACTTTGAAATCTATGTCACAGAATGAACCAAATTATGCCCTCGTGGTTTAGCGGAGATGACGTGGGCTTGCGGAGCTCAAGACCTGGGTTCGATTCCCGGCGAGGGCATCTTATAGACTGTCAAATAATTCGAATGCTCTTACTCGTGAACATTTGACAGCCCCTGCCGTCCATATCCCATAATTCTAAAGAAACCTCTCTATGTTTGAGACAAGCTTTGCCAATTCAATAGGCTTAATTTTAAATTCTAATGCACAAATTCTAATGCACCTTTGCTTCTTACTTCCTCTCCAACAGTAGCATCGGCACTGGCAACTATGATTTTGGCTTGAGGGTCTAAAGACAGAATCTCTTGTGTTGCGTCTACTCCATTTTTGAAGGGCATCCTGTAGTCCATTATGACAATGTCTGGCTTCTTGTCATTAGTCACTAATTTCAAATAGAGAAATACCGCTTCTCCTCCATCTGTAGCTGTAGCAACCACATCGTATCCATTTGCTTCAAACAAGTCTTTGTATAGATCTAGGAGCATTATCTCGTCATCAACAAGCATTATGCGTTTCACTACTTCACCTTTAAGAGCTCAATAATAAATTTGCTTCCCCCTTTGTAATCCCCTTCAACTCTGTCTTCAACCCACACCTCTCCTTTATAAGTTTCAACAATTGTTCTAACCAAGTGCAAGCCCAAACCACTCCCCTTGATGCCTTTATCAAGTCTCTCAAATCTTGAAAAAATTGCTTTCTTGTATGAATCGGTTACCCCAGCGTTTTAACCTTTTAAGATATCTTACAATCATAACGACAGACAGATATTGGTGTTTATATAGATTTATTCGAAAGCCATCTCACCATAAAGACCATAAAGCTTAAATAGGATTTTGTTTACAATTTTCATGAAAAGATACCTCAAACTCTGGATTCTTCCATTTATTCTGGTTGTTTTATCCTTGGGCGTTCAGAATCTTGCCCTTTCAGCGTGGAACTCTGTGGTGGACTTCAATGCTCCCGAATTTAGCGTTGAGCCTGGAGGAAAGTCTGAAGCCCTCACGCATCAAGTGGTAATTGTGGTTGTGGATGCACTGCGGGTAGATACCTTTAATAAAATGAAGTATCTTTCAGGACTCAAACAAAATGGTGCATTTTTTGTGCTCAAGACAGGAGAGCCCTCCCTCTCTCTCCCAGGCTGGACTGTCATTTCAACAGGTGCATACCAGGAGATAACAGGTGTCACCACCAACTGGTTTGAGGGACCAGTCTCTTCCGACAGTATCTTTTCTGAGGCAGAGACAAATGGACTCCAAGCAGCCATAGTTGGAACTGATGGATGGGAAGTGCTCTTTTCAAATGTGACGAAGAGGATAAGTGCGAGGAAATGGGATTCTTACATCACCTTCGATGAGGAAACCCTTTCAATAGCTTTTGATTACTTGAAAGAAAACCCCAACCTTCTGCTAGTTCACTTTGTTGATACAGATGAGTCGGGGCACCAATTTGGGGGTGCAAGCTCTGAATACCAAGGATATGCAGACCACATTGACACTCTCATAGAGGAGCTTTTAAGAAATCTTTCAAAAGATACTATTCTAATAATCACAGCAGATCATGGAACGATTAACACTGGAGGGCATGGGGGCTGGGAAGACGTCGTTACCTATGTACCACTACTAATCTATGGCAAAGGTATAAAGATAGGAGACTTTGGAAGAGCAAACCAGACAGACATTGCACCAACAGTCTCAATTTTACTTGGGATTCCAATTCCCTCAAAGTCTCAGGGAAATATCTTGTTCGATGCTCTCGATTTGGACGAAGGAAAAAAGGCTGAGCTTTCTTATCTTCTTTTAAACCAAAAGTTAAGATTTGCAGAGGGTTACACAAAATCATTGGGAATGCAAGGTCCACCCATTGCCTCTGTTCCAGAGAATTTGAGTTTCAAAGATGTCTTTGAAAAAAGCAAAATGCTCGATGAAAATGTTGCCTCACAGAAAAAAGAAAGAATTCGATCAGAGCAAATCTCAAACATTCCTCTCTTCTTGATAGTGCTTCTCTTGCCAATTATAGCTTTTTGGTACTTAAAAAAGAGGTTTTCACTATCCTACAAGATTCCTTTTTCCTGTTCCCTTTTATACTTAGTTTTCTACAATGCAATTTTCTTTGGCTCAGGAAAAAACATCTCTTTAAGCTCCATCAACCAGGAGGCAAACCTTGCACAATTCTTCAACACAGCAATGGCTTATGCTGCAGTTTCAGTGATAATCTCTGTCCTCATCCTTTCGTTTATCGAGAGAAAAAAAACAAGGTATGAGGTTGCACGCGATACCGTTCTTCTCTCAGCTTTCGTTGCTTTCTTGCTTGCTCTCCAGATAGACCTATTTTTTCTCTACAATGGACCTCTCATAAAGTGGTACATACCCAACATGTTTTTGACATTCAAGTACTACCTTGACATGCTCACATTTCTTGCAACAGGCTTTGTCTCAGTGGTGCTCCCCTTCATCTCAATGGGCTTTGTGTGGGTTTTGAGAAAGACTAGGGTGTGAACCTAAGGCATAGATATTGGAGTGGAATCCAATAAATAGTTTTATAAATACTTAGAAAAATCAATGATAGTGAATCAAAGGAGGGAAACCTTTGATACTTGAAGTATTCGAGGGTCTGATTTCCAAATT
>JBHIDS010000190.1:0-4292 GCA_046760205.1 Candidatus Methanofastidiosia archaeon | reverse complement strand
GGAGCTTCAAAGAGAGTTTGAGGTGAAATCTGTTCTTGGAAACCACGATGAGGCTTTCCTCTACAACATGCCTATTTCAGGCAGTGGTCTTGAGAGTAGGAGAGCCCATTTAAAGTTGAGAAACTCTGATTTGAGTTTTTTCAATGATCTTCCTCAATTCCTTATTGATGAGAGAGAAAGAATCATTGCAGTGCATGGAGGACCCCTTGATCCAGAGAGGATCATGCCTCAGGGATTGGGAGCGTCTGCAAGATGGTTGTACCAGAGAACGTGGCAGAGGATTGCAGATGTGAGTTTCTTTGACTTCTCAGGATTTCACTACACTCCAGAGATGGCTTTTGAGCATGTGAGGAGAGAGAATTTCTTGATACTATGTGGACATCAGCACCTTGAGGCAGCCTACAGTGGGATTTTAAAAGACTTTTGGATGGTTGAGGATATTCTAGATGATGTGAATTTGGAGATGAGAGAATATGCAGGTTTTGATTTAGAGTTAAAATCCATTAGAAGAGAGAGGGGATTTTCATACTTGATTCGCCTTGGGATTGCAGGACCTGAGGGCTATAGGTATCTTGGATGGAATAGAGCCCACTTCGGCTTGATTTCAAAAGAAAGGGTATATCTTCTAAGCTTTAGGCTCCCCTAGAACATCCCCTGTTCCTCTCCTCTGTTCCAGAATCCTTGAAGCCTCCTGCGAAAGTTCTTGCAACTTCTGAGAAACTTTTAAAAAGGCATCCTGCGTTTCTTTCAACTTCTCTGAAATGTCCTTAACTCTCTTCTCAAGATTTGAAATCGCATCTTCAAGGTTTCTTGAAAGGGCAACGTCAGCCCCAACTCCCACTATCACCCTTTCAGTATCCTCGAGTTTTGCCTTAACAAAGCTTCCAGCACCTATGGGAATGAGAATCTCATCTCCCTTCTTGAGCTTTCCTATTCCCTCTAGAGTGAGCTTTGAGATGTTGAGTTCTGAGAGTTGCAGGTTCAACATTTCCAAATTCGCTTGAAGGATCTTTTGCTGCTCTTGAAGAAGGGTTAGGTTTGATAAAAGCTCTTTCTCATCCATTTCTACACCACCCTAACCTCCTCTATGAAGATTCTTGATCTTTTTACCCTGTGTTTTGAGCCAAATTCGCAGTAGATTTTTTCAATGGCATGTTCTTTTTTTTGGGAAACAACCTCCTTTGTGAATTTCTGAAGTTCATTTCCCATCAGAAATTTTCCCTTTATCTCAAATTTCATTATATCACCCCAAAAAGGCATCCTCGATGCGTGAGAGCTCATATCCTGTAGTTAACTCTCCAGTTATGACACCATTAGAGTTTGCAAGTATGCTTGATGAAAGATAGAAAACTCCAGCGTTAACTGTCACAAGTTCTACTGGAACTTTCAGGATCTCAGAAACCCTCTCTTTTTCTCCCAAAGTTGCCTCAGGATGTAGATAGGCAACCTTATTGGTGGCAATCCCGCAACTTCCCACGGTGTGGTGTTTTGCAATCTTTGCAAACTCAACCTCAACATCCAAAACATCAGAAATGAACTTTTTTTTTGATTTGAGGATAGGGCTTGCAAGACAACCCCTATCGTTTGCAAGGATGAGATTTCCAAGGGCGGTGTACTTTGAGGGAAATCTTTTAATATCGACATAATCCTTGACAGTTTCAATCTCCTCTTTTAAGGTGAAATATGGACAGAGAATTCCTGAGGAGTTTCCAGCACATAGAACTCCAAGAAAGTCTGAGCTCCCAACGGTAGTCTTTAAAACTTCACACCCCAAAACCTCTTCAATTTTTTTGGTTCTTTCAAGATCATTTCTACAGAGACAGATTTCATCTGTGGCAAGTGCAAAGATACCTATGAAGGAACTTCCAAAAAAGCTAAGTCTTTCTATCATCCAATCACTCAACAAGAGATGCCCTCACCAACTCTATTTCTTCTTCCTCCACCTTCTCCACCTTCACTCTCACTCTGGGTGGAGGTTTTTGAATTCCTCTCTCCCAGAGCCTTTCGTTGAGCTCTTTTGATATAATCACGTTTTCTTGAGGAGTCTTGGTGTGTTTTGAGAGAAACTCTCGAAGCTCCCTTGCAGCCCTTGAGGCTCTCTTTCCTCTTGGAGCTTTCTTAGACTTTCTCAATGGAACTACATAGATTCTCTCTTCACCCACCTTCAATCTTCTCACCTCTGAAGTTTTGATCTTCTCCAGTTTCTTCTCTTTGGATGGGTTCTCACCCCAAGGCGAGTTCTCATCCAGACCCAAACTGGAACTCTCCTGTTCTGCTTTATAGCCTTTGCAAGCCTGAGCTTTCTTCCCAGTACATTTTTTGACATATTACCTTCTCCTTATCCTAAACTCTCTCTTTTTGCCAGAAAGCTGTGAGAGAAGTTTTTTTAAGTAGTTGTCATCGATTCTCTGACCCAACTTTCCGCTCTGTGCCATCTGAATCAGAAACATCTCCACTCTCTCTGCAAACTGGGGATTTGCCATCTTTATCCTCACTAACCTTTCTCTGGCTTCAGAGGTCATTATTTGTTTCAGGAAAACCTGTTTTTGAAGTTCTTGCTGAATCCTCTGTTGTTCTGCATCCTGTTGAGCTTTCAGCTCTTCCAGTTTTTTTCTCCTAATCTCCTCAACATCCTCCATAAGACCACTTCAATACCTCTCCAAACCTGGATATTCTTTTTCAACCCTTGATTTTACTTCAAAAGAGAGCCTATCGAGAAAAGAGATTCCCTCCGGTGTCAACTCTCTTCCCTTTTTGGAAGTCTTAACATAACCTGCATTCTTTAACTGCGACAAGAGCCTTCTCAAGATGGCTTCACTTCCCTTTCTGAATTTCTCAGGCTTATGTCCTCTGTTCTTTCTCTTTCCATAGAATCTACTTAGCTTCGTAACACCCACAGGTCCATCCAGATAGAGTCTTCTCATAAGAGATGCAGCTCTTTTGTACCACCAGTCCTTATCTTCTGGGGGTCTTTCCCTCGAAACCCCAGTCTTAACAAAGCGGGACCACTCTGGAGGATGGATCTCCTCCAGCTCCTTCAACTCTTCTTTCACTCTTTCAACGAGGATATTCGCAGGGACATCGTAAACCGTAGTCATTTGAAGGCCTCCTTAATCAGAAAATAAAATTCTGTTTTTAAAAAACTAAATTCAAGATTATTTAAAGTTATCGGTTGAATTTCACTCTCCCAAAAACTGTAAAACCACTCTCCTTGACCTTCTCTTGTTGTCGAACTCACAAAAAACAATTTGTTGCCAAGTTCCAAGCATCATCCTTTTGTTCTTGAATGGAACTACCAAGGATGGCTTTAGAAAGGCAGCTCTCACATGGGAATGCCCATTTCCATCGTGCCACATCTCCTCATGTCCATAGTAAATGTCTCTTGGAAAGAGCCTTTCCAAGGCTTTTGGCAAGTCTTGAATCAATCCTGGCTCGTACTCTAAGGTTGTGATTGCACTTGTAGAACTCATGGTGAAGATGGTAACTATTCCGCTCTCCATCTCAGTTTCATAGAGCTTTTTGTTCACATTCTCTGTAATGTTCAGTATCTCAACCTCTCCCTTGGTCTTGAAAACCAACTCTTTGGTTTGGATTTTCACAAGATCACCTCTAAATCAGTGCAAGGTGTGCAAGAAGTGCCTCCAACTGAATCTTCTCATTTGAACCCTCAACCAAGCGAAAGTCGTGCTCTCCAAGCCTGTCTATGAACTGAACCTTCTTTTTGTCTGGAATATCCAGGTTGAAAATCTCTCTGTGTATCTGCCTTAGAATGTCCTCCCCACTCAATCCATAATCTATGAGCAGTCGGTTGAGTTTTTTTCTCGCGTCTATGAACTTTCCACTCAAAGCCACCTCAAGCATCTCTCTAACTTCCTCAGGTCTTGCCCTTGCTGCAATCTGGAATATGATCTCCTCGTCAATTTCATCGAAGGCCGATGCAGCCTGCAAGGTATTTTCAGCTCTCCTCATGTCTCCCTCTGCCACGTAGAGAAGAGCCTCGATTCCATCATCTGAGATTTTGAGCCCCTCAGCCTTTGCGATAATTTCAATCTTTTTTGTAATTGCCTCATCAGAGAGGGGAGAGAATCTGAAGATTGCACATCTTGATTGTATGGGATCTATTATCTTTGAGGAGTAGTTGCAGGAGAGGATGAATCTGCAGGTTGAGGTGTACATCTCCATTGTCCGTCTCAGGGCATTTTGAGCATCTGGCGTTAGGGCATCCGATTCATCCAAGAATATGATCTTGAACTCCCCACCCATTGGTCTTGTTCTTGCAAAGTCCTTTATCT
>JBHIDS010000189.1:0-4297 GCA_046760205.1 Candidatus Methanofastidiosia archaeon | reverse complement strand
GATTCAACTCTCTTTTTCAACTCATAGGTCTTGAGATAGAGTTTCAAATTCAAATCTCTCATATCTTGAATGATTTCAGCCTCTATGGAATCTCCAAAAACCCTTCCTATCACTCTGATGAGAGAGCCCTCCCCGAAATCAAGCTTGGAGTTTACTAGAACCGTTATCTGCCCGGTACCATCGTCAAGGAGAAACTCGAGCTCATCCACACGAACCACCGTACCCACTATTGAAACCCTCCTCTCATCTTTCAAATCCTCTATCCTTTTCATGATCGCAGGACTTCTTCTCATCACCACAACATCACCTTTTAATCGTACTCTCTCCATGTGTACTTACACTTGGTGCATCTGTAGAACTTGGTCATGGGTTCATCGGCTGCTCTCGTCTGTAGCATCCAGTAGTATGCCCTGTCATTTCCACACCTTGAACACTCTGCGTCTGTCTTTGGCATCTGACTTATCTCTTCCTCGATTATAGGTATTTCAGATTTTTCCTTGGAAATCTCTCGAAATCTGTACTTCTCTCTATCAGAGTTCTTCAAAGGCTTTGTAAAACCACACCTACAGAAGAGCTTGCCTTCCTTTGGAATGAGCAACCCACCACATTTTGGACAGAACTCCAAATCATCACCTATCCCATAACCTTAAAAATTCTCACAACATAGCCTGTTTTTTCATCCTTTATCTCAAATATCAGTTTGAAATTTTTGAGTTCTCTTTCCTCATACAACATCTTATATATCAAAAAATTCTTTATCTCTGAGAAGGTGACATCACCTCTCAAAAAGGGGGAGAAGCTGGGATCCATATAAATGTCCAACTGGTTGGTTATTGGATTTAAAAACAACTTGAATCTTCTATCAGATACGATGATGTATCTAACGTTCCCTTCCATTAGAACTTGAAGGACGTTTTCCTCACTAGATAAGAGAATCCTCTGATAGTCAAAGTTGACATTTGTTGGAGATGCCGTAGGCTCTAACCCAGAAACTGCCTCTACAAAAAATCCCAGTCCCCAGTTCACCAAAACCTTTCCATCGTCTTGCTCTCTCAAAAAACTCATGGCTTGAAACTCTGCCTCTGAAACCTGTGGCTCTGTAAAGACAAGGGAGAAGTATAAGGTGTTAAAGAGAATGAAGATTAAAAGAGTGAGGGAGAGAGCTCCTCTCAAGTTGAATCTTTGAAAAGCTATGATAAAAAGGAGAGCAATCAAAAGGGGAGAGATGTACAAAAAGGAGATCTTTTCAACTACAAGGACTGGTGCAACCATGAAGAAAACAATTATCAAGGCTGCAAGAGCAGAGGTTACGAGGTACTTTAGATGCTCTCTTCTTAAAAAGTAGAAGGCGAGAGGGGAAAGCATAGCTACTCCAATATCTAAAACCCTTGTTCCTCTGGAAAAAATGAGAGAGGATGAAAGTCCCACAACAAAGACCGAGAGACTCAAAGCATCTCTTTTTAAATAGCACCCATAAAGAGAGAAAGGCAAAAGTATCAACAAGACGTTGTACTTGCCCCAGAACTCTGAAAGGTCTGCTGGAAGTAGATCTGGACTTCCAGCCAGGAGCTGATTTACAAGGTCTATTCCCCTTGTTCTTAAAGAGAGAGAACTCATGAAATCCATCACCACCATTAGATTTGAAAATATCAAATAACGCACCAAGACAAAAAGGAATATCAAGAAGAGGGCATAGTAGAGAAAATATCTTTTATCAGAAATCCCAAGCCTTCCTGCAAATGGAGAAAAAATGTGATATATGAAATAGCAAAACAGAATTAAGGGGATTACAAAGACAACCATGTTCACCTGGCTTGAAAGAAAGATGAAAAGCAGAAGAAAAGGGGTATAGGTGGTTTTTTCCTTAAAAGTCCTTGATTTTTTGATGCGAATGGTTAGATACAGAATAAAAATTAGGATAAGAACTTGAACTATGTCATGAGAGAATATGAGTATTCCACTGGCTAAGGGCTCTATCATAAAACCAAATATCAAAGAGGAGGCCAGGGCTATCGATTTTTCATGGAGTTCTCTCACCAGAAAGAAAACAAGAACTGGAGCAAGGGAGGAGAGGATGGTTGCACTCAAAACGACTCCAAAGTAGAGCAGTCTTTCTGGAAGTACCAACCCCAAAGACCTTAAAATCCAAAATGTGGGATCAAAAGGCAAAAGCTCAAAGGTTTTGTTGGAAACCCCAAAGTAGAAGTAGGTCTCTTGAAGAGGAGTGGCATGCAATCCATACCTTTTAATGTATAACATGCCTAAGAGAACCCTTGCTGTAAAGCATGTTAAAAAGATGTATATTGCAAGCCTTCTCTCATCTAAATTGAGAATTCTTTTTGCAAAGCTACCTAAATCCATAGAGTAAAACCAATGGAGGTGTTTAAAAAGGTTTGGGTTTTCTCATCACCAAAATCACCACCAAGAGAATTAAGATTAAAATGACTATGAATTGAATATAGCTCTCTTTGGTTTTGAACTCTCCTTCTAAGGTTTTTTGGTTTCCAAAGTTGTCCTCTACTACCAAGTGAAATTTATACTCAGTATCAGATTTGAGGTTTTCCAAAGTTATGATGTGAGAGGTCGTAAAGTCTGAGTTTATCTCTCCTTCTAAAATCCCTCCTGTCTCAAAGCTTATCTTTGCTTGAGATATCTCTGAGGTTTCAAAGGAGATTTTGGCAGAGGATTCTGAGGTTTCTATCTTTAGATTTTGGATATCTGGAGGTGTCAGATCCAAAGTTTTGAAATCTACAAGTTCCTCCCTTTTATTTCCAGCTTCATCTGAAACCTCAAGCACAGCCTGGTACTGCGTTGCAGATTCGAGATTCCTAAGCTCTACCTGATGCTCTGTTTTGAACTCCAAATCTTGAATGGTTTCCCCTTTATCTTTCAAAAAAAAGTTATAGCTTGCCCCCTCATCTGTAATCCATGTGATAACAACATAATTTTCTCCCTTCAAGATGTTGAGGTTCAAAATCTTTGGAGGTGTTCTGTCCCTCTCAAATTTAGTTTTGAGTAGAATGGAGTTGAAAACTCTCTCATTTCCCTTTGATATGACCTTTAACCATGTTTCATGCTCCCCTTCCTCAGAGGGGTAAACCCTCACCTCAATTGTCTTGGATTTTCTTGCATCTAGGTGAATCTCTTCCTCTGAGAGGGTTGCTTTCACCTTGGAATTCAAATTTAGGATATAGATTTCCTCTGAATCAGTTTTGTTCAGGATGTTAACCTTAAAGATTGCAACGTCTTGTGTTACAACTTCCTTCTCTATGGCAGATAGCGCTATCTTTCTGTCTCTCAGCTCTTCTGAAACCTCCACAACGTAAAGCATCAACTCAAGATTTCTCTCTCCCACCTCCTCAATCTCGGATGAAGGTGGGTTGAAGTACTTCCATATGTTTGAAGAATTTCTTCCATACACCTCCACTGTCAGAGAAATGATACCCATCTCACCGTACATCCAGTCATCAAACTCGCCGTTCACCAGATAGATAACTCTATCCTTGGCATTTCCATAGGGATAGCCTGAAAGTAAAGACATTTTAGAGGCAATCTCTCTGAACATGGGATCGTCGGGAGTATTTTTAGCCACATATCCCCATGGAAAGAGAATTATGGAGATTCCGGAGTGGAAGGATATAGAGATGGAAAACTCTCTACTTTCCACGAGATTTTTTATCGCCTGAGTTTCAGGCTCAGAAAATGGAGAAGGTCCTCTGTAGGTCTGTCCATCTATTCCTGGAGAAGAACCTATGTTGTCCTTGCCCCACATGAAAGAATAGTTCCTGTTCAAATCCACCCCATTGGCGTTCTTTCTCTGATCGTGCTTTCCATTCTCCACCATAACGTGCCCATCTGGATTGAGCATTGGAACTATCCAGATTTCTCTCTCATCTACGAGGTTTGTAACTCTCTCATCCTTTTCATAGTTTTCAACCACATACCTTATAAAGTACAAGGCAACCTCTGTGGTGATAACCTCCCTGGCATGGTGGTTTGCAACGAAGAAAACCTCGGGCTCGTCCTCCTCTTTCCATGGAAAGTCTGAGATCTTTAGAGCTAAGAGCCTTCTGTTTTGGACACTTCTTCCAATCTCATAGAGCTTTGCTATTTCTGAATACTCTCTTGAAATCTCCTCAAGCTCTGAAACCATTTCCTCGTAGGTGGTGTAGGCTTCGGGAAAGTAGGCTACATCTGCAGTGAGGCTTGCTGAACTTAGAATGAGGGCAACGAAAGGTATGAGGTGAAAGAGTTTCATAAAAAGTGGAGATGATTTTGGTTTATAAAGGTTTGGTTT
>JBHIDS010000188.1:0-4333 GCA_046760205.1 Candidatus Methanofastidiosia archaeon | reverse complement strand
TTTATCAATGAAAGTATGTTGTTAACTATATAAAGCTTTTGTTATAAGATCATATAATCCTGTTTTCATTCCACAACAAAGTACTCCTTATCAATCCTCAGCCATATAACCTCAAACTCTCACTGAGTTTGAAATTAAGAAATAAAAATTATTTCCCAGACTTTCTTTTTTCCTGCTTTTTTTCTCCCTTAAACATCTCTGCCACAGCGCCAATAGATCCCATGACACCTGTAGCCTCATAAGGTATGAAAACCTTTGATGCCTTTCCCTCTGCAATTCTCTGTAGGGTTTCCATGTATCTTATTGCAATCAGATCGTTTGTGGGTCTTCCCCTGTGTATAGCTCCAAAGACGGTTTCTATAGCTTGTGCCTCTCCCAGTGCCACTGTGAGTTTTTGGTACTTGGTTGCATCTGCAACTTTCTTGATAGCTTCTGCATCCCCCTCCGCCTCAAGGATTTTAGCCTGTCTTGAACCTTCTGCAACCCTTATTGCAGATTGTTTCTTACCATCAGCCTCCAATATGATGGCTCTCCTTTCCCTCTCAGCCTTCATCTGGCGATGCATCGCCTCTGTGACATCTCTTGGGGGATCGATCCTCTTTATCTCAACTCTGGTGACTTTGGTTCCCCACTTGTCTGTGGCATCATCCAAAATCTGTCTCAACTGATTATTCACTCTTTCTCTCGAAGTCAAAGCTTCGTCAAGCTCAAAGTCACCGACGATGTTTCTAAGGGTGGTCTGTGCAAGCTTTGTCACAGCCATCTCGAAATTCCTCACGTTGAACTCCACCTTGAAGGGGTCTATCACTTGGTTGTAAACTATGGCATCTACAGTAACCACAACGTTGTCCTTGGTTATCACTTCTTGGGGAGGAACATCTGTGAGAAACTCCCTCATATCAATCTTTATCAGCCTGTCTACGAAGGGAATTATCAAGTGAAGTCCGCTGTCGAAGGTTGTTCTGTACCTTCCAAGCCTCACCACAAGTCCTTTCTGGTATGGTCTTATTGTTTTTATGGCTAAGATGGCGAATATCAAGACGAAGAAGAAGACAACCAATATCAAAATTCCGGAAAGATCTACCAATCCCATTCTCTCACCTCCCTTTCTCTTTCGTTCTTTTCACTACCAAGTGCACTCCCTCATAGCCCACAACCTTTACAACTTCTCCCTTCTCAATTTGCTCTGTGGCATCTGCTCTCCATATCTCCTTCTTCACTCTAACCAAACCCCTGTTCTCAATAGGATCTATGTTCTCTACTACCACAGCCTTCTGCCCCAGGTAGTCGTCGATGTTTGCCTTGAGAGGTGCCTCGGGAGTCACATGAATAAAGAATCTCCTCGATAGAACTATCAAAATCGCTGAGGTGGCGAGAAACACCACAATCTGTACAAGAACCCCTCCACCAAAAAGAGCTATAACCCCAGCAACAAACGCCCCAATTGCAAACCAAAGGATGAAAAATCCTGTCGTTAGCATTTCTGCAACCAAGCCAAGAAATCCTAGAATCCACCATATGATGGTGTATTCATTCATTTTATCACCCTATGCATAGATTTAGGTATGGACATCTCATCAACCTACTCAAATTAAATTTTACCTTTATAAAAGTTTTGACTTGCACTTTTGTTAATGTAATGAATCATTCAACCGAACAGATTTTTCGAAAGATTTATAAATTCATACTAAAACTCTACCAATGTTTAAAGGTTATATATACACAGATTATAAAAATCTAAATCTTCAGACTGAAAAGATCTTTAGGAGTCTAAACCTTAAATTTGAAAAGAGAGAGTATCCAAAGCTTACGACAAAAGAGAAAATTGATATAGAGGATTTGGATGAGGAGGAGCGAAAGCGGTACGAGAGATTTAAGAGAATCTTGAAAACCCATTATCTCCAGATGTCTGCTGTTAAATCTTTTCAGAACACCTTCTTTATCTCTTCTGAACTTGAGGTAGAGCTTTTTCAAGATGGAACTGTCAAAAACCAGAACATCCTAAAGGTTGAGGGTAAGAAGTACTTCAAGGAGAGATTCTTGACCTCTATGATCAGCTTCATCCCAAACCAGCCATTCTTTTCATCCCTTGGAAAGTATGTAAGGTACTACTTTGAAAACGAGAATTTAGAAAGAATCTCCAACATCTCTGCCACAGATGTTTTTCTCTATATGTACTTCGCATACTTCAAGCCCTTCATCGAGTACTTCAGACAAAATATCAAGTGGAGAAGGTATAGAATACAGATTGGTTGATGAAATCAACTTCTACTCACAATAACCAAGGTCATGAAAACAGCTCCACCGATTATAGTTTCTATCACTTTAAAGTACTCAGTTTCGTTTAAAATGTTGGCACAGCCAAGTAGAACTGAAGCCCAAATTATTGCAACCGAAATGGTTCTTGCAAAGGTTTTTTTCTCCTCAAGTTTCATCGATCCTCAACTCCTTTAATATCAGTTTCTCCAATTCTTTCTCTTTTGGCATTCCAACTATCCTCTCATCTCCAATCTCAATCGTTGGAACTCCAAGGATGTCTTTCTTTCTCACAATATCAAATTTCAAGGTAACATCTATTTCTTCAAACTCAAAGTTGTATCTCTCAGAAAGCTTTAAAAGCAATCTCTTTGCATGGGGACAGAAGGGACAGAATATGGATTTGTAATACTTAACCTTCATTCAGTCCACCTCCAGTCTTCCATACCCAAGGTATCTTGATAGATATGCAAAGTATCTCTTGTAGAGGTAAATAAAAACTGCAAATCCCAAAAGAAATATCCCAAACGCCACCAGATCTCTTTTTAAGAGAAGGTATCCTGCAAATCCTAAAAGGATGAGAAGGTTCGCATAGATGTTTCTCATTGTGCAAATACGTTGCTTTTGTTTCAAATTATCACCATTTTTTCTTAAATAGACCTATATTTAAGCTTTTTCTTTTCTGAAATTCAAAAAATACCTTTCAATTTTCAGAAAATAAACTTGCCTGAAAACAGAAAAGTATAAATATTCTGATTTAAAGTGAATGTATGGATGAAAGATCCACTCAAATCCTAAAGGTTTTGAACAATCCCACCAATCGAGAGTTGATTGAAATGCTCTCTTCAAGAGAGCTCACGCCCTCTGAAATAGTGAGAGAAACGAAAAAGAACGAAACCATGGTGGTGAGAAAGCTTAGAGAGATGGAGAATCTGGGAATCCTCAACTCTCACTGGATTGGGAAGAGAAAGTACTACAACTTAAAAGAGTTACAGATAAAAATAGGAGAGGAGATTGTGATTGAAACCAAGACTCCAAAATTGAAGTTTGCCTGTGCCTCTACAAAACAAAACCTTGCCTTGTATCTCATTTATGGAGCCCTTGTTGGAGTTTTTTTGGTTGAAGGAGACAGTCTTTTGAGAATCTTTGTCCTTTTCTTTCTAGCTTGGCACTCCTTTTCCTATCTTGCTCTCCACAGACTCTTTGGGGATAAGGGACATCTCTACAATGGACTTGTTTTTTTGGTTTCTGTCCTCTTTGCAGGTTTTCTTCTCTTTGGTTCTGAGCCTCCAACCATTATGCTTTTGGGCTTCATATTCCTTTTAGGATTTTTGATGGCATACTCCATCTTCTACTCAAAAGATATGCTTTTGCACGATGAAGAGATCAAAAAAATGCCTTTCTCGATAAAGCTCATTACCTTTCCCTACTTTCTCTTTGTGATGCTAGAGGAGTACTGGGAGTAGGGGGGTTGGAACTTTCCCTCAGCTACATGGGGGGGAAGAGGCATTTTACTGAAGACGAATTCGGAATGCCTTAAAACTACAATTCATAAAAGCATTTATCGCCCCATCCCTAAGTTTGAACTATTTAAAATCACTTACGTTCTCTGCAAAAAGATTGATATTGTATATTTTATCAAAAAAATTAAGCAAATTCAAAAATCTAATTTTTCCTTGTGATGTCAACCAGTAATTTCCATCTGTGATCCAATGGAATTCAAAATCACTGAATTCTTTCTTAATATGCTCATTCAGTTCTATATATTCATTTTGATTTATTCCAATTTTTGTGCCAGCAGTTGAGTAAAAATTTATTTCAAATAAATATCTTGGCTTATGATTACTAAAAATGATCAGATCGAATTTTTTGGGTTTATGATCTCTTGTTTTTCTTATTCCTTCTACATAGCGTTCTGTGCAGAATAACTTGTCATCATTTAGCAAAGAGGTATCAACTTGTTCCTCCAAGTTGTGTTTCAAAGTACGAATGCCATTTTTATCCAAAATGCCATCTATATTTGTATAGTTATTGTTTTCCAAAATTCTTATTATTTTGATCTTTGGATAATTACCAT
>JBHIDS010000187.1:0-4410 GCA_046760205.1 Candidatus Methanofastidiosia archaeon | reverse complement strand
CATGTATCTCTTCTGTAGGGAGTTCCCTCTCCTCTACCTCCCTCAGAAGTTCTCGTTGCGTTTCCTCTGGGATCTTTATGATCTCCCTTGCAACCTCTGGAGTTATCTCAGATTTGGGCTTGAGCACAGCCTCTCTCAGAGGTTTTGGAGCCTTCTTCAAAACCTTTCCCAGTTTCTCTGTTTCAACTCCAGTGAGTTTTTCCTCCTTTATCTTTTGAACCACCTTCTTCTGTAGCTCTTCATCTTTTATTCCTCGGAGTACCCTTGCATGATGCTCGGTGATCTTTCCCTCTGCAGGTTTTCTCCCAACAGAAACAATCTCTCTCTGGATGTACTCTGGGAGCTCTAAGAGTCCAAGATGTCTCTCGACATCGTTTAACGAAACCTTGGTCTTGGATGAGAGCTCCTCATAGATCCTCTTCTTTTCCACTTTGGGTGCTCCCTCCTCATCAAAGAATCCCAAGATTTGTCCAAGTTCAAAGAGAGCTCTCCCTTTCTCTATGGGCTCAAGATCCTTTCTGTGAACGTTCTCCACCAAGGACTCGATGAGCAATCTTTTATCATCCACTTCCTTTATTATGACAGGAATTTCCTTGAGTCCTGCAAACTGAGAGGCTCTCCACCTTCTCTCTCCAGAGATTATCTGATAGTTGCTCTTATCTGGTCTTACAAGGATAGGTTGAAGTAATCCAACTTCTTTGATAGACTCTGCAAGCTCTCTTATACTCTCCTTCTCAAAGGTTTCCCTTGGCTGGAAGGGATTCGGTCTTATCTTGTCTATTCCTATAACTCTCATCTCAAGTTTCACGAAACCACCTTATGCTTAAGTGAAGGTGTCTTGAAGTTTATAAATCTTGTCCTTGAGATGGCTTTGGAATCATTTGACCAAAAAGTATATATACCTAAGTTATATGAAATTGCGAGTTCAAGAGGTAAGAGGATGTGAGTATGGCAAAGAAAGTTTTAGTCACTGGTGGAGGAGGCTTCATCGGTTCTAGACTCGTTTATGCATTATTGGAGAAAGGATATAAAGTAAATGTCCTTGATGTTCTATTTGGGTGTCTTGAGGGAAAGACAAATCCGAATTTAGAATTTATAGGTGTAGGAGGTGATGAACTACGAGGAGGTATGGTTAATAGAGACCTTGTTGAGCGAGCTGTCAAGGATGTGGACATAATCTACCATTTAGCAATTAATTGGGATGCAGTTACCTGGAGTCATCTGCTTCCCCTGTCAGACTTATTCGATATAAACATAAGAGGCACGCTTAACCTCTTGGAAGCAGCAAAATCTCAAGGAATAAGACACTTTCTCTTTTCTAGCAGTGAGGCTGTATATGGAAAGACGAGATCTCTGATGGTGGATGAGGAGGTTGTCTGCCAGCCTGAGCTGTGGGAAGGGGATCCTGGACCTGCTTACGGCATAGTGAAGCTTGCCACTGAAAAGCTTTGTCTTATGTATTATCACCATTATGGATTACCAGTTACTGCCTTTCGGATAGACGTTGTGTTCAGCGATGATGAAGCACAACTCCTAAGTAGAAGGTGCGTCGAAAAAGTGCTTAAAGGGGAAACTCTTGAGTTGTTGGAAGGTGAGGGTCGCACCAGCATCCACGTAGACGAAGTGGTTCAAGCTTTTCTGCTAGCCACACTAAACAAAAAAGCATATGGACAAGTCTTCAATCTTTCGAATCCCACCACTTATATGTCCAATCGCGAGCTATACCAGCTCCTCATTGAACTAACAGGATCGAAAAGCAAGATCGAATTAATTGCAAATCCCGCGCTCATAGGCTCTACATTGAAATCCATAGAGAAAGTACAAAGGATGTTCGGTTGGGAACCCCAAAAGACTAAGGAGGATCTCAAAGAGGCAATAGTTCATACTGTTCAAAAGAGGAGATAATCTATGTGTATCTATGAGGATGCTAAAACGATGACACTAAAAATTGCAATTTCAATTAACAGCGTGTATCTGGTTCGGACCAAGCCTTCACCCAAATTGCCTTCAGCGACTTCAGATGCACGCAAACCTTTACTCGCCACCAAATCTTGCACCAAAAACTCCTTAAGACAAGCTGCAAACTTTTCCTCCGCTCTCACCAAAACCTTTTGAACTTTAGAACCCAGAATTAGTTATGGATTTAAAGCAAAAACTTGAAATCCTTGGAGCCTCTGCCAAGTACGACAGCTGTGCCTCAGTCCCACTTTCCAGGAAAGGAAACTCTCCTCCAGTTGGATGTTGTACCTCTTTTCTTCCAGATGGAAGATGCATCTCTCTTTTCAAGGTTTTACTCACCAATAAGTGTCTTGGGGATTGCAAGTACTGCATGAACTCCTCTCTGAAAAAATCTCAAAAAACAGAGTTCACTTCGAAAGAGTATGTAAGGCTCTTTTTCAGGTTTTATGAAGAAAACTATGTTAATGGTCTCTTTCTCTCCTCTGGAGTCCAGGGAGATTCTGATGAAACCATGGAGAGAATGTTGGAGGTTACAGAGGACATTCGTTTAAAATACAACTTCAGGGGCTACATTCACCTAAAGATTCTCCCAGGTGCGTCCTATTACCATCTAAAGAGAGCATCTGAGCTTGCAGACAGAATAAGCCTAAACTTGGAAGCTCCCGATGATGGAAGATTCTCGGAGCTCATCTCAACCAAGGACTTTAAGATAGACATTCTTCGGAGAATGGCTTGGGCGAAGGGTTTGGAAATTCCAGCAGGGCAAACCACACAGTTTGTGGTAGGGGCTTTTAACGAAACCGATTTTGAGATTTTAAAGATGCTTTCCTTTCTCTATCAGAAGATGAAGTTGAAGAGAGGGTACTTTTCAGCCTTCAAGCCCATTGAGGGAACCCCTCTTGAGAGACATCGAGAAACTCCTCTCTTGAGAGAGCACAGGCTCTATCAGGCAGACTTTCTCTTGAGAAAGTATGACTTTGAGTTCAAAGACCTGGTGTTTCGAGAGAATGAGAATCTTTATTTGAATTTTGATCCCAAGTTCGTATATGCACTTGAACATCAAGATCTTTTTCCTGTGGATGTAAACGATGTGGAGTTCTCTGACCTGCTCAAGGTTCCTGGAATTGGACCCAAATCAGCACAAAGGATAGTCAAGGTTAGGGAGGATGGCTTCAGGTTCACCAAGCTCAAGGAACTTTCAAATTTGGGTGTGGTTTTGAAGAGAGCCAGAGGTTTCATTCAGGTAGAGGGGAGTTATCAGAGGAGGTTGGATTTTTAATGCCTCCTCATGAACGATCCCCTCCTAGACTCAAGAACAGCAAGTCAAAAAGGCTTTTAAAGCGAATCTTCTACGCTTTGAGATTTAAGGGGAAGAACAACCTCTCTCTGATTAGAAGGGTTTTGAAACAGGCTGAGGAAAATGGTTTGGAGTACGTTCTTTCAAACATCTCAAAGGAGGCAAGAGAGCTCTATCGTAGGTACAGGGCGGTTCAAGGTGAAGTTCACAAAGCCCATGGTTTTTTAAGGTTTGAGGTTTATGGAGATGTTTACATCACCAAAGCGAGGTTTGAACATCGAGTTGAAGATATGGTGCTTTCACTTTTCATGAGAAAGTATCCAGAGAAATTCGTGGTGCTCATTTCTAAAAAGGCCTGGGTAGGTTTTGGAGGAGAGATTCGAGTTTTTGAGAGCGTGGATTTAAGGAAAAGTAGGGCGGCAAGAGATGAACTTTGGGAGGCTTACTACAACTCGGCATATATTGAGAAGAGAAGAAACAGAAAGCATGCAATGCATGCTGTTCCAAAGAAGTTTTGGAGAAGGTTCGGGATGGCTGAAGGGTTAAAGATAGACAAGGGAATTCAGAAAGGGACACTTGAGGAGTGGTTGTGAAGAACTGGTTGAACTCCTCATATATACAATTGCTGAGATCAAATTTTTTTGAATCAAAAGATTTATATATTTAGATTTAGAAAAGACCTTCACGCTTACACCTTCATCTCGCCTGAGGAGGGTGAGGCTCCTTTAACAGTTCTGTTCACTGGGACTGGAAGAGGGAAGAATCATCACAATCCAAAGTACCATGTATATAGGGTATCATAGCAAGAACGGTGATTTAGGTAGATTGACACTAAGGATCTATTCAGATTCTTTCAACATCTGGAGGAGCTCAAGATAAATGTAGTAGTGTATAGGCTAGAGAGCAGGGATCTGTAATATGTTGAGGTAATTAATTGAAAAAGTGGATAAACTTGAGAGAGGTAGGGTGAAAACATGATGGAATATGATTTTGACTTAGTTTGGGGACTAAGATATATCTTACTTTATCCCATTTTTTTCATTTGGTTGTTGATCTTACTGTCTTTTATTCTCTACTATTACAAAATTTCGAAAAAATTTAACAAGGAAGAATTGAGAAAAAAACATCCAGAGATCAATTATGGTTTTAATGGT
>JBHIDS010000186.1:0-4422 GCA_046760205.1 Candidatus Methanofastidiosia archaeon | reverse complement strand
TGTTATCACTCTCCAAATAAAGCCAGTGCCATTTTTTCAATCATTTTAAGACCTGTAATATCTCTTTCAAATTCAGGAACTTGTGTCAAAACACTTTTTCCAAACTTTTCATCTATCTCTTTTAAAAGCCCTTTCTGCATCTTCATTCTGTTCTTGAGATACTCTGGAATATTCTCCTTTGCAACTTCTCTTGGAATAACCCTATTTACAATGTATCCCCTTATTGGAACATCATAATTTGAGAATAAATCTGCAGCCTTTGAAGTGTCGATTATCGTCATTTCTTCCGGAGTTATGACAAAGAAAAAAGCAGTTTTTTCCCTGCTCGTGAGAATCGATGAGGACTCATTTATTCTGTTTTTTATGTAAATCAATTCATTCAAAATTTGATCCTCTTCAATTTCCTTCCCCTTTCTCAAAACCTTTACAACCTCGTCATACTCCCTCATTTGCTCTCTGAGATTTGTTATCTTTGAAATCCATACATCATAAACAGATGCCATCGAGAGATAGTATAAGGCATGACCCAATGGCACCAAGTCATAAATATAATAGTCATACTTTTCTTCTGTAATTATGTCCACAACATTATCAAAAATAGCACTTTCTTCCATGGCAGGTTCGGCTGATGCTGCCTGAATATAGCTCTCGATTTCATCTGGTATCTTTTTCAGCCCATACATATCCAAAATCTTTCCCCTTATCTCATCCTGATACTCCCTCACCCTTCTGTCTGCATCAATTTCTTGGGCATATAGATTTTTTGTTATCTCAATCTGTCCCTTTCCAAAAATATCTCTTTCAAAAATGTCTGAGAGGGAAGCTTGAGGGTCCACAGAAAAAACTAAAATCTTGTAACCCTTTTTTGCAAGATAGTAGGCTGTTGCAGCAGAAAAAGTCGTTTTTCCCAATCCCCCCTTTCCACCATACATAATGTATCTAACATTTGGATTTTCCTCAAAAAATTTTGCAAGACCCATCCAATCACCTAGTACAATGCATCTGTCAAATCCTTCTCCCTCAACATTCTTCTCTTCCAAGTTGAAATTTGTGGCACAACATAAGGTAAAAGCCTCAAAGAGTAGTATGGAGGCAAAATAGGAACTCCCAACAAATCTCCCATCGTTATCAAAATAAACAAGTGCTCCATACTTGACCTAGTTTTCAGAGTGTATCTGACCATGTCGTGGGCAGCCATTCCGTAAACAAATTCCTTTGCAGCTTGCTTTAAACTGCTATCTTTCTTTTCATCCATGAAATCACTGGTATAAATTTAATCTGTCCCTTATAAATCTTGTGTTAAAAAAGAATGTCCGTCAAATCCTTCTCCCTCAACATTCTCCTCTTCCAAGAATTGATGTGAGGGACAGCATAGGGAAGAATTCTTAAGGTGTAGTATGGAGGCATTATTGGAACTCCAACGATATCTCCCATCGTTACCAGTATGAACAAGTGTTCTAGAGCTGACTTATCCTTTAAAAGAAGCCTTATCATGTCATGAAAAGCCATTCCATAAAAAACCTCTTTTATTGCAGTTTTGTAGGAGGTTTTTTCCATACTTACACTGAAGATCTTAAAAACATAAAACTTTATAAAGTTATTTGTGAATCTTCCACAATGGTTCACAAATAGATTTATATTGGTGTGAAAACTATTGATATGGTGGTGAAGAAAATGGAATCAATTGAAAAGTTGAAAAAAACTGTTTATGGATTAGAGGGAATATTTTTGTTACAAGATAAAGAAGTTGTTTCCTCTGATTTTTTAGAAGAAGAGATAAAAATAACTCTAAAAAGCCTTTCTTATCTTATCGACATTGTAAGGGAAAATAGAGATGTGAAAAAGTTGTTTGTTGCAGCTTCTGATAGAAAATTATTTGTATATATAAAAAATAACATTTTCTTGGGGATTGTGTGTAAGCCTGAGACAAATGTCCCTCTCCTAAACATAGTCTCAAACAAAATACTAGAGGAAATTGAGGTATTGCCAAAAGAAGAAGAACCTAAAAGGTCTGAAAGAGAATTTGATAAAGGATTTGATGCTTTTTAACTCAAATATCCTGCAATTGCATTCTTCAACTCCTCAACATCCTGCCAGCCCACTCTTTTTTCCTTCCCATTTATGACAAAAAGAGGGTATTTTCTGCTCCAGTACTTGATGCTCTTGTATATTCCCTCCAACGTTGTTGGATCTATAACTCTTATCAGAAGTTTTGAGCCAAAGTGATCTTGAACTTCTCTCACAAGCTCTGACAGTTTGAAATATTCTTTTTGAACATCATCAGGATAGGCACACAGAGTATCTTCATGAAGCTTTAATCCTGCCTCTTTGAACACATACATGCAGTGTTCACAGTGAGAATAAAATGTGAGTACTGGGGTGATTATCTCAAGATAAATCTTTTTCATAGAGTTTTTATGTAAAAAAGATATATAAAGTTATCGTTGAAAAGTTGAACACTGAGTTGAAATATTCAAAAAATAAAAAAATTTAATTTTAGGCTGCTGCTGGTTTTACCTTCTTTTTTCCAGCCTTAAAGGCTTTGAAGGAATTCCAGCCATCATATCCGAGTATTAGTGCTGCCACGACCAGAAGAAGCTCTATCGCCAGGGCAATGAGTTGTCCATACATGGTTGCTCCTGTTACCGCTCCCGTTGTAACGTTTGTGAAGATGCCTCTTGCCAAATAGAGTAATGCAGCTATTGTAGTTACGTACATGAAGATCATTGGATACATGGTCCAAGCGTACTGCCTCTTCTCTGAAACCAGCCAAATTGTAATCATGAGTAACGCCAGGGATGCCATCAACTGATTTGCTCCACCAAAGGTTAACCAGAGATAGCTCCAGGTTCCAGTGTAGATGAGGATGAAACCAAGTATCAATGCGAGCAAGGTTGCGACGTGAGCATTTTTTAGAATTGGTATTTTCTCTCCAGCCAATTCTGCTGTAGCCACCCTCATGAACCTGACAACGAGGCCCATAACCGTTATCCCAAGGACAACGAGAATTGCTGCACCCCATGCTGTTCCGAAATCTTTTGGAATGCCTATGTAGGAAAGCACGTTGCCTGTTCCAACAGCATACACCGACAGGACACTCTTTCCTAGTAATGCTTTAAAGGCATCAAAGCTCTCAAAGGTTGATGCAGCGATTATCAGCGCCAAGAGACCAAGTATCATTTCTGAGAACATGCTACCTGCTGTAACAGGTCTGTTATCCAGTTCATTTTGTAGCTGTCTCGATGTTCCTGAGCTTCCAACTAAGCTGTGCCATCCAGATATTGCACCACAGGCAATTGTCACCATCAACATTGGCCACAGAGGTCCTATTTTTACAGTGAAACTCGTGTATGAAGGAACGTAGAGGGTTGGGTGTCCTACAAGAACTCCTATAGCAGCACCAATTATTCCCAGAAAGATGATGTAGAATCCTATGTAGTTGATGGGCTGTGCCCACCTCCATATTGGTAACACCGCTGCAAAGTAGCAGAATGCCAGGATTAGGATTATCCACACTACCTTGTCTAAGGTTATTGGGATCTTTGTTCCAAGCCAGATTGCTATCACAGCCAATACAACCATTGCTCCTGAAACCATCATTATGTCCATCTTTTGCCTGTAAATCAACTGTCCTGCAATTAATCCAGCTATCACCAAACCCAATATTCCAACTGCAACACTTCCTATGTTTGAGAAAAGTGCAGTGAGGAAAAATCCAAATGCACCCACCACTGTTAGCAGGTAGATATAGATGAACATCAGAAGTATCAGTCTTGCCCTTGGTGAGACAAACCTATAGCTCAGTCCACCAAAGGTTTGTCCCTCGTTTCTCACAGAGATCATTGAACTGCCATAGTCGTGCACCCATCCGATGAACAGCACTCCACCAAACAACCACAAAACTGCTGGAAGCCATCCCCATTGCAGGGCAATTATTGCTCCAACCACCGGTGCCATTCCAGCTATTGATTTGAACTGAAACCCAAAAAGTACGAATCTTGAGGTTGGAAAGAAGTCTACTCCATCTGTGTACATCTTGGCTGGGGTTGCTCTCTTTGGATCTGCCTCTATTATCTTTGAGTCAACGTACTTTGAGTAAATATTATACCCAATATATACCACTGCCAAGCCTAGTACCATCAATACAACCGAATTCATTTTTTTGCCTCCATTTTGTTTTTTGCCTTATTCAGTTAAGGCGTATGTAGTAAAATGAAGAGGTATATAAGCTTTTCGGTTGAATGGGGATGTCTAATAATTCATTGAAATTCACACAAAAAGGGTTTTAAGGGACCTGGTTTTGAATCTGTTGAAAATCGAAGATTTTCTTTCACTGAGTTATCGAAAACTTATTATGAAAATTGTAAGTAAATTCAATGAATTTCATTTCTTGAGAATTTTTTAAGTATTGAGAATCTTGAA
>JBHIDS010000185.1:0-4427 GCA_046760205.1 Candidatus Methanofastidiosia archaeon | reverse complement strand
TCAGAAGAACCTTGTTTTGGTTAAACTATCGGAAAATGAAATTTTCCGAGAGTCCGAAAATCGATGATTTTCGTACACTTTTTTTAAAAGTTTCATGGAAAGACATTTAAACCAAAATTGAAATCTAAAGGTATGAGAGCCTTGTATATTGGGAGGTTTCAACCCTTTCATCTTGGACATCTTCAAATAGTCAAGGAAATTCTACAAAATCACAAGGAATTGATAATTGCCATAGGTTCTGCCCAGGTTTCCCACACCTTTGAAAACCCATTTACCGCTGGAGAGAGGTTCATTATGATAAAAAAAGCCCTGGAGAACGAGGGAATTGACCTTTCAAGAGTTCACATTCTCCCAATCTATGACACCAAGAGACACTCTATATGGGTGGAACACCTCAAGTCTCTCACTCCAGAATTTGATGTCGTTTACTCCAACGAACCTTTAACCACTCGTCTCTTCAAGGAGGCTAACTACAAGGTTAGAGCCACCGAATTGATAAAGAGAGAGAGCTACTCTGGAGAGAACATAAGAAAATACATCCTTTCTGGGAAAAACTGGAAAGAATTGGTGCCCAAGGGAGTAGCTGAGGTGATAAGAGATATAGGGGGGGTGGAGAGGATATTGGAGCTTGCAAGGACAGACAAGCCGAAAAACCTCAAAAGGGTATTGAGATGATATCCAACCTACTCAAAACTATCTTCATTCCCAACTCGTATGCGTTTTTGCTAAAGTAAAAAACTAAAAGAATAAGAAGAATATAAGAAGTTGAGGAAGGCAACCTCACCCTCTCAAAGAGTAAAGAAAATTCCCCTCTCAAGTCCTCAAGGAGCTTTGATGAAAGGATTGCAATGGCTGGGTAGGCAGAAAGCATGTAGCGATGCTCCTTTCCCAAGACGTAGAAAGAAAAGATTGCAAGATAGACCAAAATCCAGATGCTTAAGAGAATCCCCTCTTTCTTCTGGTTCTTCAAACTCAAAATTATCATAGGATAGCTCAAGGCAAAAATTGGCATTAGATAGGGAATCCCAAAAAGATAGGTATACCAATGCCTTGAAACAGCGAAAGCCCATTCTGTTGCCATTTTACCTATTTGTGTTGGCACATAGTAAAGAACTCCATAGGTCTTGAAGATGAGAAAAAACCAGGGAGAGACGATTAGAGTCATAGTAACCCCAAAGAGAATGAGCTTGGGGTCAAAAATCTTCAAAAGGTTTCTCTTAATTTCAGATTTTAATAAATAGAGCTTGTAGAGCACTATCACCAGAGCAACAAAACCCCCGTTTTGTTTGGTGAGAAAGGCAAGACCACCAAAAAAACCAGATGCTACCGACAAGATGAGAGAATCTCTCTCCTCTGCGAGAAGAAAGAGATATATTGTTACGATCACAAGAAGAGCTGTGGTATCATCAGCCCAAACTTTGTTGGAAGCAACGAGCTCTACTGGATTGAAGCTTAAAATAAGACAGGCAATCAAACCCACCAAATCTGAGAATAGTTTTCTTCCCAAAAGATAGGTAAAAAAAATCAGAAGCAAACTCGAGAGGGCTGGAACCAGAGCTGCGTAAAGCTGATGGATGTAGAAATTCTTAACTTTGGATTTGGAATCAAAGTAATAGATCAAAGAGTATGGGTTTTTGGGAGTTATTAGCTTGTGAGATGCAATTAGGAGATAAGAGAAAAGAGGAGGATTGTGGTACAAAGGTTCATCATAATAAGTTATTCCTATTTTTTCCAACCCTTTGAGAATATCCCCTTTTTCATCCTCAGAGTCTGCATGATAATAGTATGCTGCTTTATCTTTTTCCACAGTAACTTTTTTTATTCCTCTCAAGGTGTACTCCTCAATTCCATATCTATCCAGTTTGTAGGCAAGAGCCACAAAGAAACTCTGGTCTCCACTGTTTCTTGGTAGATTGAAGGTTTGAAATCTCACATAAAAGCTCAAGGCGAGAATTAAGGTCAAAATGATGTAGATTGCAACCTTTTTATGCTTGAGAAGTTCTGAAGACTTCAAATCCTCTCCACCGCCATTATACATGCTATGAGGTCATCCACCACATTTTTAAGCTCTGAGGCTCTCTCTCCCCAAACCCTTCCATGGATTACGTCATTCTCACTCCACACTGAGACATTTTCAAACCCCAGGTTATCCACATCCACAGACTTTGCAATCTCTTTCGGGTTTTTCAAAGGAAAGCTAAAGGTTATCTCAATCATCTTACCAGAAGTGAGACCTTCTCTGGATCGTATCTCCAATCCTTTGGAAGTTTTCTTCCTCTGTAGTACTTTACAAGTCTTCTTATCTTTGACTCTGTGAGCTCTAATCCTCTTCTTGAGTGTAGATCCTTGGGATTTGAGTCTAGGTGCTTTCGAAGCTCCACAGCCTTTCTTATGAGATTAAGAAGGTCTTCTGGGTAGCTTAAGGAAAGCTCTCCCTCCTCAAGAATTTTGGTGATACTCTTTGAAGTCATCTGCTTTACAGAGGGAACTCCATGCTGGTCCCTCAAGATTATACCTATCTTGCTCGGAGAGTGTTCCTCTCTCGCATACCTCAAAACAAGGTCTTTGATCTCCTCTGCACTGTACTCCACCCATGTGGGTAGAGAAGTTCTCAGGGATCTTTTTGATTTTGATTTTCCCTTTCTTCTTGAATGCATTCTCGCCATTTTATCTCCTCTTTAGATAATTTTTAAGTTCTTTTAAAGCCTTCGCTCTGTGAGAATATAAGTTTTTTTCTTCAAGAGGCATCTCGCCAAAGGTTTTTTTTCCTTCCTTGGGAGAAAAGATTGGATCGAACCCAAATCCAAAATTCCCTCTTTCCTCATTTACTATCCTGCCTTGGACTTTAGAGGAAAACAACTTAACTTCATCTTCAACCAAAACGACCACAGACTTAAAGTGGGCATCTCTTTTTTTCTCTCCCTGCAAAAGCCTCAAAATCCCTGAACATGAAAGAGTCTCAAAGACATATCTTGAGTATGGACCTGGAAATCCTTTCAGAGAGGAGATGAAGAGTCCAGCATCCTCTATGAAGAATGGCTCTTTTAGTTTTTTCTTTAGGAAATTTGCAGAGTGCAGAGCCACTTCCTCCAAACTTTCAGCCTGAATCTCGGGATAGGAGATATCTTCATGCCTGAGGGCTTTACCAAGAATGGCTTTCACCTCCTGAAATTTGTGAGGGTTTTGCGTGACGAAGGTTAGCATGATTTGAAATTTTCCCTATGGTTAAAAAGGTTTTGTATCAACGCCGAGGAAGGGATTTGAACCCTTGTGGTGTTTTCACCAGCGGTTTTCGAGACCACCGCCTTACCTGGCTAGACTACCTCGGCTTTTTATCCTCTCCTCTTATAGATTAAATAGCTTACTGTTAAGCTCAGCAAGATGAGAAATGAGGCAATCCCACTCTCCTTCTCCTCTTCCTCCCCAGCTTCTACTTTCTCTTTTTCAGAGGACTCTACCACAATCTCCTCTCCTTTCTCCTCTTCCTCCTCAGCTTCTACTTTCTCTTTTTCAGAGGGCTCTTTTACCTGCTTGTTGATGAGGGCATAGACCACAGAACCCTCACTCAAAACTATGTCTATCATTGAATCACCGTTGAGGTCTTCAAGATGAAAGTCTGTGACATCTGAATTTGTTGATTGAAAGAGAATGTTTCCATCGAGGTTTACTATCAAAAGATTCCCGGCATAGGTTGTTATCTCACGAGATTTCTCATCTTTAAAACTCCTTGTTAGGTAGATGATTTCGTTTGCACCATCCATGTTGGTGTCTGCCACCTTAAGGCTCAAAACACGTTTTTTTGTCTCAAGAACTAATTTTTGTTTCTTCCCATCTTTGTCTATGGAATAGATTTTGGATTGTGCCGCAAATAAGATTTCCCTCTCACCATCATTGTTATAGTCTGCCACTGTAAGGGCATCAATCCCCTCTCTTAAAAAGTAGTACCATAACTCATCTCCCTCGTAATCAAGGACATAGATGTAGCGATCTAGAGAGAATATCACCTCTTTAAAACCATCCCTATCTAGATCTGAGGCATAGAGAGCTTTTATGGGACCTCCAGTTTCAAACTTCCAGCTCAAAGCCCTACCCTCCTTTCTCAAACAGAAGAGACTTCCAGATTTTTGAAGTCCGAATATAATCTCTGATGTTCCATCTCCATCCAAATCTGAAACAACCAAATCATCTACCACTGCTTTAATTTCATATTCTCTTAAAAAAGACCCTTTGAAGTCGAAAATGTGAAGGTTGTAGGATGCAGCCACGACTTCTCCCCTTAAATCTCCATTGAGATCTCCAGCAGATACTACAAAGGCTGGAATTCCTCCAACGTTTCTCTTGAGTTTAAAGCTCCATTTAAGGTTTCCCTCGTTGGACAAAACGTAAACCCACCCCCCTTTTCCTATGTAGGAAGGTTTTGCTCCCTT
>JBHIDS010000184.1:0-4431 GCA_046760205.1 Candidatus Methanofastidiosia archaeon | reverse complement strand
CTAACGCTCCTGACAGGTTTGTGTCAGGTGCACGAGGTTTGTCGTGGAGGCGAAAGATATTTAAATCCCACAATCAAATATTTCAAAGTGCCGCGGTAGCTCAGTTAGGGAGAGCGCTGGACTGAAGATCCAGGTGTCGCTGGTTCAATTCCGGCCCGCGGCATTGGTCATTTCAGATTGTGGGGGGACATGGTGTAACCAGGCCATCATCACAGGCTCCAGATAGGATAATAGGCACAGGTTTGCAGACACTTCACTTGGGAATGTATCTTGGATATCCCTCTGTGAGTGGATGAAGAGTTAACTGGAGCATGAGGGTTCAACCCTTAGGAGAAACCTGTGGATCAGGGTTCAAATCCCTGTGTCCCCATTTTCTTTTTTCTCATTTTTCCAGTAATCTTTTTAAATCAAGTCTTCAAAGAGGGTAGAATGATGGAAATCTCAGGTTTGACCCTGGCACTCACAGGAATGAGCATTGTCTTTTTGACTTTAACGATTCTCACCATCATAACCTACCTCATAGACAGAATCTTTGGGGAGAGAAGAGAGGGTTTTCAAGAGGAAAAAGAAATAATAGCCTTGATCGCTACAGCCATTGCAGAATCAGAGATAGATAAAACGTATTCCTTTGATGAGAGAGATTGGGTCCGTGATGTGAGAGTACAGTCAAGGGTGATGGAGTGAAGGAGTTTATCATCAATTTGAATAAAAAGAGATTTGAAGTACGACTTGAAAAGAGAGGAGATAAGTATCTGGTTTTTGTGGACGACTCTCCTTTTGAGGTAGAGATCTTCGAGAAGTCTTCTTCTAAAACGAAGGCTTCATCTTTGGTAAAACCTTTGATAAAATCTGCAGAGGAAGAGATTTTGGAAAAAAAAGCAATAGTAGCACCAATGCCTGGAAAGATAACCTCTATTCACGTGAAAGTTGGGGACCATATTCCAATAGGGGAGCTTTTATTGAAACTTGAGGCGATGAAGATGGAAAACGAAATAAGGGCATTTGCAAGTGGAAAGGTTGAGGAGATTAGGGTGAAGGTGGGAGATAGCGTGAATCAGGGAGATGTCCTATTAACTGTAGGGTGAGGAGATGGGCTTTTTTGAGATTCTGAACGTGAGTCTTGGAAATTTGGTCATGATAATCATAGGTTGTTTTCTCCTCTATTTAGGAATAAAAAAAAGATACGAACCTCTGCTACTTCTTCCCATAGGCTTTGGAGCCATACTCACTAACATTCCAAATGCCTTGCTCACAGAGAAAGGAGGGCTTTTGTACTACTTCTACTTAGGAATAGAGAGTGGAATCTTTCCACCTTTGATATTCCTGGGAGTTGGAGCTTTAACAGACTTTGGACCTCTACTCTCAAATCCAAAGACCTTTCTTCTTGGAGCTGCAGCTCAGTTTGGAATCTTTGGAACCATCCTTGGTGCCCTATACCTTGGATTCACCCCCTTAGAGGCTGCATCCATTGGGATCATTGGAGGTGCAGATGGACCAACCGCCATCTATCTCTCTTCCAAATTGGCTCCGCACATCTTAGGACCTGTTGCTGTTGCAGCTTACTCCTACATGGCTTTGATCCCCTTAATCCAGCCTCCCATCGTAAAACTCCTAACAACAAAAGAGCAGAGGAGGTGTGAGATGAAACAATTGAAACCAATCTCTCAAGATGCAAAGATTGCATTTCCCATGATCATGACCATCGTCGTAGCACTCCTAGTTCCCCAAGCCACACCTCTAATTGGGATGTTGATGCTTGGAAATCTCTTGCGAGAATCTGGAGTGACTCAAAGGCTATCTCAGACCTCTTCCAACGAAATCATCAACATAGTTACCATCCTCTTAGGAGTGGCAGTAGGTTCTACTATGTCAGCTCAGAACTTTTTGAACCTTCAAACTATCCAAATAATTCTCTTAGGACTTTTGGCATTTTCCATAGGGACTGCTTTTGGAGTTTTGTTTGGAGTTTTGATGTATCATCTTACAAGACATGCCATAAATCCGATAATAGGTGCTGCAGGAGTTTCTGCAGTCCCAATGGCAGCCAGGGTTTCCCAAAAGCTTGGGCAGGAGGAGAACCCAAAAAACCATCTCCTGATGCATGCCATGGGTCCCAACGTTTCTGGAGTCATTGGATCTGCAGTGGCAGCTGGAGTTTTGTTGGCTATACTTTCTTAATAACTTAATAACTAAGCAACTCCTCAAGACACTCTATCGCCTCTTTGTAAAGCTCACAGGAGATTCTCCCTAGGTTGTTGGCAGAAACAAAGTTACCAGAATTAAAGAAACCTAAAGCATCTTCTAAAATCCTATCAGCCTCTCTAATCATCTCTTCACACTCACTCGTATCAAGTCCTCTCTCTTTTGCCTCAATCAAAAGTTGCTCTGCCCTTTCCTTGTTAACTATGGAGCAATCATTTATAGTGCTATAGGCAGGGGGACGTAGGGAATAAAGATAGGTATATCTAGGTCCTCTTCTCCCTCTCTGAGAAATACATAAAGTGGCGTATCCTATGGCATAGTTTGAATCGCTCTTACCTGTAAACCACATCTTAAAGTTGCACCCATCTGGAGATGCAAAACCATTCTCGTCATATATCACCAAAGGAGTGTAGGTTCTCTTATCTCTCCATAAAATACCATCGTCTCTATGAAAGAGGGGGTTATCTTCATCTCTTACCCAATTTAAGCCATCTTGAGAGGTGGCGTGCCCTATTCCATGGGCATAGAAATCTGAATTAGTTCCGTTGGCACCAGAGTACCACATGTGATAGACTCCTTGAAACTGGATAACAGTTGCACGATAGGTGTATGAACTATCCCAAGTGTCAGTATTTCCCCATGGACCTGTGTTTCCTCTCGGTAAGACCTCTCCATACCCTTTCCAGAGCTTTCCATCTGTAGAATAGGCAAGCCCTATGGACTCAAATGCTCCTGTGGTTGCATCGTAGTACATGATGTATCTATTGTTCATAATGTTTGTATCATCTAAAGTCGAAGAACCTGAAGGATTGTACATCACCTGACCTGGTCCATAGGTGCCTCTGTTCCAGTTGCTAGAGTTGCTGTTGTCCACAACTGTTGATGAAATCTGGGTGATGGCTTGATCATTTGTCCAATTTATTCCATCTTGGGATTCTGCATATCTTATGGCATTTATACCATAGATACTCACGCCAGTGTCCCAGTACCAAATTTTGTACTTTACAGATGTTCCCCCAAAACCATTTTCATCGTAAACCACAAATGAATGATTTGCATTGGTAAGGATTCCCAAATCTGACGTTCCATACTCTGTCCAGTTTATTCCATCATCTGAGTAGGCAAGCCTTATCCCGGTGCTCGTTGCATACCACATCTTGTAAAAGTAGGAATCTCCATTCCCTGAAAATTTATTTGAGTCATAGATAATTGAAGGGTAGTAGGCCTTGTGGTCTGGGTCAAAAACTGGATTGGATTCATACTCAATCCAGTCTGAATTATCTTGGGCTCCTATGAGGTGCAAAACACCTACAAAAACCAGCATGAAGAGTAAAACCTTGCTTTGGATTTTCATATCATTTATAAGAAAGATTCGTATTTAAGGTTTTGGGTGTTGTTCTCATCACCTTCAGGTTGATAACCAACTATCCATCAAACTCCACTCATTTTGATACATAAGAATTTCAGGAAAAAATTTTACCAACCAAATCCAAGGGTTGCCATCGAATTTTATTCTACAACATGATTACACAGGCAATGCAATGAAGATTGGATAATGATTTGGGTTGTTAATATGAGGAATTATTCAGTCAAGCAACAGAACCGAAAACTTTATATAGTATCGGATATCAACGTTAGTTAGTGACATTATGAATCCCCTAAGAACTGAGCTTGAAGCCTTGAAGGTGCCACAGACCATCTTGGAGGGCAACCTCGAGAGGGGGGTTTGTTATCTTTTAAAAGATGAGAGTCCAAGAAGGCTTTTTGAGATTTTCTCCCATCTCTCTGAATTTTACAAAACTCTTTTGATTTCTAGAGTTTATCCTGAAAAGCTTGAAAGAGAATTTGAATTCCATTCCAAAATGTGCTGGCTCTCAAATGTTGAGAATGGAGAAAGTATAGATCCAAATCAGTTAGACAAGTTGGGTTGGATAATTCTTGATTTCATGCAGAAAAACCAAAACTCTCTGATTCTACTAGATGGTATCGAGTACTTAATCTCTGAGAATGACTTTCTCTCTGTTCTAAAAATGATTCATTATCTTCGAGACTATGCAGTTTTGAACAACGCAATTCTTTTCATCCCAATAAGCCCAAAAACCTTAAAGGAAAGGGAGCTAAAGCTTTTGGAGAGAGAAACTGCAAGCTTTGAATGGTAAGTCTTTTTTTTAGAAAAGCGGCTTTGGGACATAATTCATGTATTCCACACATCAACAGCTGATATTTCCT
>JBHIDS010000183.1:0-4435 GCA_046760205.1 Candidatus Methanofastidiosia archaeon | reverse complement strand
GAGAACCATGGGAAATGACATGGTTTATGCATACAGAGGAGAAGTAACGCTGGGAGATCAGTTAGTAGTCAGGGAAAATCAACAGGCTGTTTTTTTCAGAGATGGAAAAGCGTATGATGTTTCAGGTCCTGGAAGACATACTTTGACGACTTTGAACATTCCCTTGATTTACAATGCATATAAGGTATTTTTTCAGGGAAGAACCCCTTTTACAGCTGAAGTAGTTTTTGTGAACACATCTAAAGTTGAGTTCAAATTCGGCACAAAACAGAAGGTAATGTTGAGAGATATGGTTCCATGTGGAGCATTTGGCAGATGTTATGTCCAGATATCTGATCCGAAACTCTTCGTAATCGAGATCGTTGGAAACCTCGGCAAGTTCACCAAAGAAGATGTTAAAGAGTTTGTAGAAGCATTTATCATAGAAAAGTTCATTGACAATTTAGCTGAACAGACATCGTACAATGTTTATCAGCAGACCTCTGAAACGTCCCTCTTTATTAAAACAAGATTGAGAAGTGATTTTGACAGATTTGGAATTGATATGGTGGATCTGAGGATAGAAGGTGTCATGATCCCCGATGAGTATAAAAACAAATTGTTCTATTTGCAGAGAGGAGTGACAGCCGAGCAGTTAGTAGGAAAAGAGGTAGCTGAGAAATTTGCAGATGCTATCAAAGAAACAAAGGGAGGGGGTGCCGCGCTGGGTGCAGGTTTTATGGCAATTCCATATGCGATGCAAGGTGCTTCGAATCTTTTGAGACCCCAGGGTGCTGGAGTAGCTACAATAATCTGCCCAAAATGTGGATATCAAGTACCCAGAAGCTCAAAATTCTGTCAGAACTGTGGAAACAAACTTTCTATGCCTATTACTGATTTGAAATGCAAGAAATGTGGAACTGGAATAACTGCGGGTAGTAAGTTCTGTCCTAACTGCGGAGAAAAAATCTAAATCTTTCGATTTTGATATGAAGTTTTCAATAACTCAGTAAAAGAAAATCAAAGATCTTAGATTTACGAAAATCGCTCGAAAACTCTTTGAGCTTTTGGGTTCTAAAATTCTTACTCAAGACATCTCAGAATATATCAAAATCAGTGAATTTTTATCGTTGATTATCAATGTTGTTAATCGACTAGAAGAAGATGAGAACCCAGTCAGCTGACTTTATGAGAACCTTTCCAAGAAGGAGAAAAATATTTTTGGAAAGAGGGTTTAGATTTTCTTAAAACAATTTCAGCACAAGTTTTATATAGAACTCTCCTCAATCTATAAAAAATTCGTGATGGATGTGAGATGAAGTATAGCCTAAAGGAGGAAAGGATAACTCACACCCACCACCTTATGGTGGATGCCCCTACTTGAGGGTTTGGACTAACTTTTCTCATATAAAGGTAGGTATTGAACAGAGGGACATCCTATTGAAGGTATAGCTTTACCACTTAATAAAGTTTTCGGTAATTTAGTAGTTTTTTTGGCTTTTTTTTCTGCCATTGTCGAATTTTACACAAACAAAAGAATTCTTCAGATGAATCTCTTCATGGCATCTTGGATGTTCACATTCTCTATTTCATGCTCTACCAAGGGTTTTTCAGAGATTGCCACCATGTAATCCTCTAAGGTAGGCTTTAACTCCTTAAAGAAAATCCCTGTTGGAATTCTTTCCCCCCACTCCTCAGCCTTTAGGAGAGCTTTGCTTTTATCATCTGGAGAGTAATCTTCATCCTCAAGCTTGTAAACCCTTTCGTTGTAGAACTCATAGGTGTTTATTTTGTTGAAGGTGACACAGGGTTGTAGAACATCCACCAGTGCAAATCCTCTATGCCTCATAGCCTCTTCCATCAGATTAGAGAGGTGCCTTATGTCTTTCGCATATCCTCGAGACACAAAGGTGGCACCTGATACTATTGCCAAGGAAAGGGGGTTAATTGGAATCTCTGGAGAGCCTAAGGGAGTGGATTTGGTTTTGAATCCCATCTCAGATGTGGGTGAGGTTTGTCCCGTGGTTAGACCATAGACCATGTTGTTGTGCACTATTAAAGTCAGATCAACATTTCTCCTCATAGAATGGATGAAGTGTCCAATTCCTATGCCATAGCAATCTCCATCCCCTGCTATTGCAACCACCTTGAGTTTGTGGTTTGAAAGTTTTGCTCCTATGGCTACGGGGAGAGTTCTCCCATGAATTCCATGAAATCCATAGGTTCTTATCCAGTGGGGAAGCTTTGAAGAACACCCTATTCCAGAAACTATCAAAACCTCATGTGGTTTCAAATCAGACGAAACGATGGCTCTCTTTAAAGAGTTCAAGATACCAAAGTCTCCACAACCTGGACACCAGTTTGGCCTCTCCTCAGTACTCAGTTCTTTTAACTCTACCATCGTATCACCTTCTCAGCTTCAGAAAGAATGAAAGATGGTATAAAGGGTCTTCCATCATACTTTAGGATTGTATGATCCATCTCTTTTCCAGTTTTCTCTCTTATGAGACGTGAAAATTGCCCTGTTTGATTTCCCTCGATTCCTATTAGAAGGTTTAAAGACTTTAGAATCTTAGAAATACCTTTTGGGAAGGGATTAAGGTACACAAAATGCAGAAAGTTGACATCCATATCTTTTTCCTCAAAAAGCCTTAAAGTCTCAAGAACTGGACCTTTTGTTGAACCCCACCCGATGAGAGTGATTGAGGCATCTCTTTTTCCATAAATTGTAGGTTTTGGAATTTCTCTTGTGAGTTTTTCCAACTTTCTGAATCTCTTGTCCATCATCTCCTTCCTAATCTCAGGTTTCTCTTCAGAGTTTCCACTCTCGTCATGTTCATCCCCAGAGGTAACGTGAATCCCTCCCTTTTCTCCTGGAAAACTTCTTGGAGATACTCCATTCTGAGTTATAAGATAGCGTCTGTAATCCAAATCCTCATCTGAGAGCACAGAACCTCTATCTATCCTCAGATCTTTAGTCTCAAATGGAGAGGTGGTTTTCAAGCTCTCAGACAAAAACTTGTCAGAGAGGACTATCACTGGAATCTGATACCTCTCTGCAAGATTGAAAGCGTTGTGGGTGACGAGAAAGCACTCCCTAATATCTCCTGGAGCTGCCACAATCCTTAGAAAATCTCCCTGAGATGCGTTCAAAACGAACTGAAGATCTCCTTGCTCTGTGCGAGTTGCAAGACCAGTGCTTGGTCCAGGTCTCTGACACTCTATCAAAACCAACGGTGTCTCACTCATGGCAGCAAGCCCCAAAGCCTCCACCATTAGGGAAAAACCTCCTCCAGAGGTAGAGGTCATGGAACGCACCCCGGCAAAGGACGCTCCAATAGCCATGTTTATGGCTGCCAACTCGTCCTCAGTTTGCTTGGCTATGATTTTGAATTCCCTCTCATTTGCAGCCATGAAGTGCAGAATAGAGGAAGCTGGAGTCATGGGATAGGCTGAGAGGAACTTGCACCCAGCTTTCAAGGCTCCAAGGCAGATGGCATCATTTCCAGTTAATAGCATTCTCTCATCTGATTTTAAGGGTTTTGAAAAGTCAGAAATTATAAAATCAGAGTAATTCTCTCTGATAAAATCAAATCCAGCCTGAGCAGCAGAGAGATTACGTTCCTTTATTGTTTCACTTTTTTCCCTGAGATGATCTTCTAAGGTTTTCAAAAGCAAATCGAGGTTAAAATCCATGAGAGCTACAACTCCTCCGAGGGCAACTGTGTTTCTCATTATCTCTCCACCAATCTTAGATGCCAATCTTTTGAGAGGAAGGGAGATGAGACTTATATCTTCAAAGTCTGACTTTACCATCTCCCCATCATACAAAACCACTCCCCTCTCTGAAAGCTCACCTGAGTGTTCATGGATCGTTCTCGCATCCAAAGCCACCAATATGTCTGTATCTCTCCAATGAGAAAATATCTCCTCAACACCCAGGCATATCTTTAAAGTGTTGTGTCCGCCACGAATGAGAGAGGGGTACTCTGAGGTGGCAAAAACATGGTATCCTTCTCTTGCAAAGGCTCTCGCTAAAACCTCTCCAGAGGTCATTATTCCATAACCCGCCTCACCACCTATCAAAATACTTATCCTGTTTCTCATGAAGATCACAAAAAATATTGAGAATCCTTCTCAGGCTTTAACCTTCTCTCAACCCCAAAGTACTGGTTTATTCTTATCACGACAATTCTGTAGAGGTTGGTGAGTTTGTTCAAAGAATCCACGAATCTGTGAAGGGTTAGTCCATCAGAGTAGATCAAAAGTTGAGCAGTTATCTTCTTAACCAACAATCCCTCTCTCTCTAAGACGAAGTAGAAATTGTGTCTTGCAAGTAGAGACTCTATTCCTTGCACAAAGTTCCTCACTAAAACCTCGTTGGTTTTCAAAATCCTTTCCATCTCCCTTAGGTGTACTTTTGAGATCTCTATCGAATGTTCGAGAATAATCAAAT
>JBHIDS010000182.1:0-4436 GCA_046760205.1 Candidatus Methanofastidiosia archaeon | reverse complement strand
AAGGCAAAAACCTCTGATTCTCAATCTTTTCAGGTAGATACTCTTTTGCCACAAAGTCGAGGCTCTTGTTTGCGAGGGCTTGCTGCTCAATTCTCACTCCTTTCTTTTGGCAAAGCTTCAACTCCCTCTGCCACAGTTTGTGCTTGAACCACTCATAGGATAAAAGCTCTTTTAATCTAGTTCTGTCTGTCGCCTTCAACTTCTCTGTAACTTTGTGAAGGTCGTAGCGGTCAATGTCTCTCATGGTCATGCCAACGAACTTGGCATTTGGGACACTCAACCTCTTTGAAAGGTATGCTAAGTTCATGGAACCCTGTTTTATGGTGGAGTAGATGTACCATCCATAAGGATCTCCATCTGTAAACACAATTATGGGAAGTTTTGCCTCGTTGTGAAGCCTGTTGAGCAATCTCCTCACTCCTCTTGGAGCCTGTCCCTGAGATGCCACTATCAAGGCTCCCATCTTCTTTGCAAACTTTTCTTCAATGAGACGATCAGTCATGGCTGCAGTTTCAACAGATAGAATGTACTCTGCATTTATCTCTAAAAACTCTATCTCCTCCACAGTGCCTGGCACAGACCACCCTCCTCTTCCAAGCTTTGAGCAGTTGAACTCGTCCTCAGCATCTCTCAAAACTATGTCTCCATAGAGGAACCCTCTCCTGTCTGCAGTTAGATTGAGATTTTCTCTCAAAATATTCAGGGTAACCTCAAGATCCTCTATTATCGGATTGGATTCTATCTGGTCATCGAAGGTGTTCTCCTTTGAAGTTCCCTTCACTGTGTGCTTCAGGGCGTAGTAGAGCTCCCTAATTCCAGCATGCCTTCTCTCCTCAACAAGCTGTTTACAGTAAGAAGCCACAAGAAGAGTTTGCATGAACTTTTTTGTGTGAGCAACGTTTAGATAGTACCTCTTTGAGTACTTGTTCCCGAGCAGAAGAATCTTTGAAACGTCGTCCCACTTTATATTCCCGAGCCCCCTCTGTGGAATCTTAATATAGGGATTTCTCCCTCTCTCTATCTGAGAAAGGGTTGAAGTCCCAAACTCCTCAAGTTTTTCAAGAACTTGCATCCGAATCACCAAACTTCTTTGAAACTATGGAATAAAACAAATCCTCAATGGTTTTTTCATCTCCAGAGATTAACTTTGAAAGAGCCTCCGATGTTTCTGGGATGTATCTTTTAAGGGTATCCATCTTCTTCTGTCTCTCATACTGTCTTCTCTTTCCTGCAAGGAACCTCTTCAAATGACGGGATGCTTCCATTATTCCAAATCTCATCTCTTGGAAGATCTCCTCAATGTTTGCCACAGCCTGCTTTCCAGCAGAGGTGTAGGGAATGTGGGTGGAAGTTAGGTTTATGAAAACCGTTAGAGGAATCTGCTCACCATTTTTAACTCCGTACCTTCTCCACTCTATGTTTGAAACTGCCTCGGTTATGGCACAGCCTCCCTGGTCAAATATAAGAGGAGCTCTATTTGCATACCTTATCACTTCAGTGCCATTGTTACCAGCCTTTCCCCCATATGCAATTCCCACCTCTACTATGAAGGGAATTCCTCCTTTGTAAGTGATGGGAGGTCTCGTTACAGCATAGGAAAACTCGGGATTCAGAGTGGTCTCCAATCCCTTCAAGATTTCATCTGAACCTATGGGAATCAGCCCTTCTGTTGGAGGAGCCATGAATTTAACCTCTCTAAAGGCCCTCACTACCCTCTCTGCCTCATTCCAAGCGAGATTTTGAGGTTTACCCTTCATCGAAACTCCTGAAATTCTTTCCACATCTTTAAGCCTTTTTTGTGAGATTCTGACAAAATCCTTTAGAAAGAATAAAGAGAGTCTCTTTTTATCGGTATACCTTGAAAGCATGAGGAGATCGTCAGGTTCTACTCCATAGGGATGAGGCTTCACAACTTTTGGAGGTTTTGGAATGGTTTCAACACTTCTTTCAAATAAGACCATGTTTCCATCAGGTTCTATAAAGGTTATTCTCGCATGGGGATTGGAAATTGAGGTCATTCTGAGGTAGTTGTAGGGGGAGTACTTTGATTTGTTGTACATCACTCTCTTTGCCTCAAAAATCAGCTTCGTTCCTCTCCATCCTCGAAGATTAGGCAATCTTTTCTTGTCTATGATCTTTCCTATGTTTTTCTCCACATCTATCTGAACCTTTGCAATGATTACATAACCATCCCCAGTTGAGGTTATAACGGTGGTGGGTTTTCCTGTCGTAACCTGAGAGTACATCACAGCCCCTGAGATTCCAATTCCCTGCTGTCCTCTGGATTGGATGTTCCTGTGAGCCTTGGAACCTGCAAGCATCCTTCCAAAGACCTCTGGGATGAACTTTAAAGGAATTCCAGAGGCGTTGTCCTCCACAGAGACTCTGAAGTGCTCTTCACCGAGTTCTGAGAGCTCTATCACTATCTCTGGAAGAATTCTTGCCTCCTCACAGGCATCGAGAGAGTTTGTAACTCCCTCATGAATGAGAGTTGTGAGGGACCTTATCTTTCCAGTGTAGCCCAGCATTGCAGCGTTCTTTCTAAAGAATTCAGATACTGATTGAGTTTTAAATTCCTTAAACAAGGCATCAGCTACTGTACTCACAAAATCACCTTCATATAATGCAATTTCTGCTTTGACTTAAACTTCATCATTTCACCACTTTGCTTCAACCTTTAAAAACCTTCTTGTTAAGCATTGTAGTTAACTAACGCAGTTTAATATTATTGACTAAGAGTTTATAAAGTTTTCGCTTGCTTTGGTATGATGGCATAAAAAATGTTTTTTACATAACCAGGTGAAACGCCTCATAACAGAAGAACCTTTTCCCCAATTTAATTGAAGGGAAAAGGTTCTTCTGTGAAAAAAGTATTCCAGAGGAAAATGAGGTTTTCACATCATGAGCAGAGCCAAAATGTAAAACATTATTCAAGATAAGTTTCTACCACCTAAAGACGCATCAGAACTGGTGCACTTGCTGAGCTACTATGAAAAAATTTAAATAGTCAATCCTTGATACTATTCTGGTGACAGAATGAAAAATAATTTGGTTTTCTTAATTTTGGGAATTTTGATATTTAGATATATGGCTGTAAATCCAACACTATTTGAAAAAGAACATTTTGTTAATGCCGCTCCAGGACTAAGTGATACCATAGCCGTATATTCGAATGACATTGATTGGAATAATTCCGAGAAGTACATACTTTCAGCAGCTGAGAAGCTTGATGTTGATGTGAAAAGAATTATAAATCCTTCTGAACTTTCCGAGTATAAGATTATTTTAAACCTTGGGGGTCATGAGGCTTACACAGATGAGAACATGCCAACCAACATATCAAAAGATTATTTGAGTTCGGAAGATAAATTGGAATTGAAATCAAGTGAATTTGCTAAGTTAGTTAAGGTTGTGGAAAAACCATTTTGGAGGCGCGATCAAAAATTAATCATCTTTGCCGGTAACGCAAGAGACGACACTGCATTGGTTCCTCAGGGAAATTATGATGAACCCAAATCCGATAAGTGGGATAATATAAGCGAAGTTCTTCTTGGAACAAATCCATTAATAACGGAATACGAATTATTGTTAAAAGTGTTCTTTGATTATAACGGCAACGGTGAATACAATCCAGATGTAGGAGAACATCCTCTGTCAGACGTTATACTCAAAGTCGGTGAAGCCAATTGTAAGACTGATGAAGAAGGAAACTGTAAAATGTATGCTCCGCATGGAAGAAATAATATGGAGATTAAAGCTTCCAAGAAGTTTAGATACATTCTTCCTTCTGTATCAGAGGTCATACCCATAGAAGACGGATTGGATATTTTGTTGAATAAAGACATGACAAAGAACGTTCCTTTAGCTGAAGGGTTTTTGACTTTGCCTTTTATAGGTGATTTTAAGATAGTTGATATGTATGACCATGATCCTGAAGAAGGAAAATTATTTTGGAATGGGAATAGTGGTGGAGAAACACCCAATCACGCAGGGATTGATTATAAAATGGAAATCGGGGAACCCATTCTTGCGGCTGGTCCTGGTATAGTCCAAGGAATTGATGAAGATTGTATGCTTATCGCAATTGAACATCCTTTAAATATAGACGGAAGACTTCTTTATACCACATATCAACATTTATCCGAGATTTTGGTCGAAAAAGGAGATTGGATTAATAGAGGGGATTTAATCGGAGAGAGTGGGACTACTTGCACGCCGTTTTCTCATCTCCATTTTGATTTGCAATCTATTTCTGATGCAGGATATCCTGCACTTCTAGATCCTTATAAACCCATTGTTAGAGTACCACAAGGGTTGTGGCTTTGGCATTATAGCTGGCCGCAAAAGCAATGGACAACAGAGCAACATCCTGGCAGTAATCTCAACTGGTGGACGGTTTTCAATGATCCTCAGAATCCATACTGAATTTGGATCAA
>JBHIDS010000181.1:0-4490 GCA_046760205.1 Candidatus Methanofastidiosia archaeon | reverse complement strand
AGTAAGTTGTTGGTCTTTATCCTAACCTTCACCTTCATCCTCCTACCAATGATTCTCTTTTTAGTAATCCTCATAACAGAAGTGGTGCAAGAACTCTCAAAACTTCTAACCTATCCCCAGACTCAGAAATTCTTTGAGCTTTTGGGAAGAAACTTTCAGGATTATCTCGAGTCCATCTCCAACTTTCAGCTCACCTATCCGTTGCGTGAGTTCACTCTTTCTGGAGTCATCGAATTCTCAAAAAACTTTTCTCTAGAGAACCTGGGAGAGTTTTTATCAAAACTTTTAGAGTATCAAGATTGGATACTCAAAATCTTCTCCTATCTCTTACTTCTTCTGAAAATGCTTGGAAGTGCTTCATTTCAGATAGGACTTGGAATATTTCTCTCCCTCTACATTCTTTGGTACAGAGAGAGAATCTCTTTATATCTCAAAACAATTAGAAACGAAAAGGTACAGAGGTTTCTTTCACATATGAACTCTGGTGCAAAGCAGGTAGTTTACTCCATGATTCTAACAGGAATTTTCACAGGTCTTATATCTGTTCCAATATACTTGTTCTTTAATCTATCCTTTGTGGCGATCCTTGCAACTCTAACAGGTATTTTGGCAATGATTCCAGTTCTCGGAGGCTGGTTAATATATCTTCCTCTAACTTTTTACCTCTTAACGACTCGGGGATTGGGGAGTTCTCTTCTCTTTCTCGTCCTATGTGTCATATTCATAAGCACTGTGCCAGACATATTGGTGAGACCTATTGTTGTAAGTCTTGAGAGGAAGGTTTCTCTTGTCCCAGTGATTCTTGGATTGATTTGTGGCGTTGCCCTCTATGGTGCTTTGGGGATTTTGGTTGGTCCCCTGATCTTTTTGGGATTTTTCAACTTCCTAAAGATCTTTGTTTTTGAAGATCTTGAAGAGGAGAGAGAATCGAAGCTTTCCTTCGAGTAGCTCTCTCAATTTAAAATTCCTCCTTCAACTTTATGGTGGAAACCATGGTTAGAGTTTTTGTAATGCTGTCTCTAAATCTCTCCCGAAAGTCTATGATGAAATCGTTGAATTGCTTAATGTCCTTAAACTTCAACTTCAATAAAATATCGTATGACCCAGTTATGCCATAAACCTCCTTAAGTTTTGGATTTCTCAAAAACTCTTTAGTTAGATATCTCTCAAGAGAGCCAGAGACAAGCAGAAAGACACAAAGACTCTCCCCAACTCTTTCATCTGAGAGTTTCACTGTGAATCTCTCGATAATCCCTTTTTTAATGAGCTTTGAAATCCTCTTGTGTACTGTGGAAGGCTTCAATCCAGTGTTTTTTGCGATGCTTCTGATGGTCTCTCTAGAATTTCTCTTCAGTCTCTCTAGAATCGCAAAGTCTTTCGAATCCATGGTGAACATTTTATAATGAGTTTAAAAACATTTTCAAAAATGTCCTATATTTTTTAGAATGAAAGCTCAAAAAGTACAAAATATCCTAAATTTAAGAGGCAAACCTTATAAAAAATCAATCCTCATTCTGTATATGAACTACGATATCAAGAACTTGAATCTTTACGAGAAGGGAGAGTTGAGAGCTTTGTGGGCATCTCGATTCATGCCTGTCCTGAAGCTGATAAAAGAGAGATTTGAGAGAGAAAAACCTCTTGAGGGATTGAGGATAGGGGCATGCCTTCATGTAACGACAGAAACTGCAAACCTTCTAGAAACTCTAAGAGCTGGAGGTGCTCAGATTTCTCTCTGTGCCTCAAATCCATTAAGTACTCAAGACGATGTAGCAGCCTTTCTGGTAAATCGTGGATTTTCGGTTTTTGCCATAAATGGGGAGGATTCCAAGACCTACTACAAACACATCCACTCAGTGTTGGATTCAAAACCTCGTATAACCTTAGATGATGGAGGAGATTTGGTTTCCACAATTCATAAAGAGAAAGAACAGCTCATTGAGGAAATGATTGGAGGTACGGAAGAGACCACCACTGGAGTTTTGAGGTTTAGAAGTATGGAGAGAGAAGGAGCTCTGAGATATCCCATAATAGCTGTAAACGATGCTCAAACTAAGCGGTTCTTTGACAACAGGTATGGCACAGGACAATCCACCTTGGATGGGATAATGCGAGCCACCAACTTCTTGATCGCAGGTTCCACTTTAGTTGTGGTGGGATATGGTTTTTGTGGAAGGGGAATAGCAATGAGGGCAAGAGGATTGGGAGCAAAGGTTTGTGTAACAGAGGTGGATCCCTTGAAGGCTCTGGAAGCCACTATGGACGGTTATCATGTGCTTTCAATGGCTGATGCTGCAAAGGTTGGGGATATCTTCGTGACTGCCACTGGGTGTAAAGATGTGATAAGAGGAGAGCACATGATACTCATGAAGGATTCCGCCATTCTCTGCAACTCTGGGCACTTTAACGTTGAGATTTCAATCCCAGATTTAGAAGAGCTTTCAACCCCCAAGAAAAAAGTGAGAGAGCATGTGGAGGAGTACACCCTGAAGAATGGAAGAAAGCTCTATCTTTTGGGAGAGGGAAGGCTTATAAATCTTGTAGCTGCAGAAGGGCATCCAGCCTCTGTGATGGACATGAGCTTTGCAAACCAAGCACTTTGTGTTAGATACCTTAAAGAGAATGAAGAAAAACTTGAGAACAAGGTGTACAGAGTTCCCCGAGAGATTGACCATGAGATTGCAAGGTTGAAACTGAAATCGTTGAATCTTGAAATTGATACCTTGACCTCAGAACAGGAAGAGTATCTCAAGTCTTGGAGATTTGGGACGTGAGCTACAAAAGGCTCAATTCAAAAAATCGAAGATTTGGTTTTGCTGAGTGAGAGGAAATTTAGGAAAGACGAGAAAAGTAGGCTAAAAGGCAAACAGCCCCTCACCCTCTCCCTTAAATATCCCAATTCTAATTCCAGCATCTATGTACCCATGGGCGTAATTCACGCAGGCAAAGGAGGTTACATAATCCTTCTTTCTGTAATAATAACCTGCATCTTTGAAGTAGGAGTTTGCCATCAGGAAAAAATCATTGGCAGCTTTTCTCAAGTGCGAGTTTCTTGGGGGCAGAATCTCTAAATTTTTTAAGGCCTTTTCGGTGAGTTCGAGGTAACTTTTGAGTTTTTCCTCTGTGATTCTATCCTTCATGAAACCTTTTAACCTTTTACAATTTAAAGATTTCCAAGGAAAACGCTTATATGATGAGGCTTCCACATCATGAGCAGAGGCGATACGGAAAACATTTTTCATAGGTGCAAAGTAATACTGTATAATGCTTTGTTGGTTGTGAAAGAGGTGATTAGAATTTAGTTCCAAAGCCGATCCATAGAAAACTTTATAAAGGTAAAGTCTACATATATTAAAGAGAGTAGTGGTATGAAAGGATGCTATTTCCTCCAAGAATCACCTCCTTTTGTCCTTCATACCCTACCTCTTTTCTATAATGATAGGAATGTGATTCTCAGTGGATTTTGCAACTTTCCAAAATAACCAAAAGCTTTATAAATTAGGCAAGAATGTGATTCCATGGATGGGTTTTTTGGAACAAGGGCTTCCTTCTATTCAGACCTTTCACTCAGCTTTGAAGTTTTGCTTGTGATAACGTTTCTCATAGGTTATCGCTATGCGAAAAGACACATGGGCTCAAAGCATCATAGAGTAATGCTCATAGTGTTTCTTATAGATCTTTCCTTCTTCTCCACCTACATGATAAAATCTTTGATAGAGGGAAGAACAGAGTTTACTGGACCAGAGATGATCTACAAACTGGTTTATCTGCCTGTTGTTATAATCCATTCCATAGTCTCTGTAGCTACTCTGGTGCTTGGAGTCTACATGCTCTTCAATGGCTTTAGGAGTTCAAAAGATGTGAATGGAAGAAAGGTTCTGGTTAGAAATCCCAAGAAGCACAGAAGGTTAGGTTTGATAACTTTAATAATCTTTGGAGTTTCAGCCTTCAGTGGGTTTTTGGTTTACATCTTGCTCTACGTGCTTTATGCTTAAAAATAAAATAAAAAACAAAATAAGAAAAAACTACTTCCTACCAATGAGTACATATATTATCACACCGATTATACCTAGAAAGAAGCACACCACTATCCAAATTATCTTCCAGATTGTACTCAAGTCATCTCGTCGAATGATGTCCACCAGTGCCCAGATGAAGACTATCAGGCTGACTATGGCTACTAGATACCAAAAACCTCCAAAGAACAACCTAAACACCATATCACCTCCTTCGATTTGGCGCCGACGCCAGGACTCGAACCTGGAACCATCCGCTTAACAGGCGGGCGCTCTACCATTGAGCTACGTCGGCTCGAATATTTTATTTTTTCAAGGTTTATAAAGATTGTGTAGGGATATTCTCGGCTTTGGGTTGATAATTCAACTCAAAAAAAAATCATAAAAACTTTTATTTAAGGTATAGATTCTCTTACCTCTTTGAAAGCAACTTCAAAAACGTCTTTTTCTTCCTCTCAACCTCTCCCAGAGCCT